>NZ_JAYGHC010000035.1:25353-56123 GCF_034932285.1 Cronbergia sp. UHCC 0137 | reverse complement strand
GACTACAGAATATCCGAAAAATTAATAACTAGCAACTTGAATTAATAGGACTGTACCAAATTTCATGATCACCTTTGCCTTGACGTTCAAAATAGCAACCTGCTTCAGAAAGCACGTTTTTTAACTCAGGTTTCTAAGATTAATCTATTATACTCCATGTTTACTCTTTTTTGTCTTTATTTGATCATCACAACAGTCCTTGATTTTGAATTTTCTAATACTTCCTCTCTTTTGGCTCAAACATATCAATCACTACTGGACGATATTGAATATCAATTCCCGCAGGTGAATAATAAGCCATTGTGTGTTTTAAGAAATTACCATCATCCCTATTGGGGAAGTCTTCCCGGAAATGTGCGCCACGACTTTCTTGACGATTTAGGGCTGAGGTTAGTATGGTTTGTCCTACTACCATTAAACTTTGCAATTCCAAGGCTTCTACTAATTCTGTATTCCAACAACTGCCTTTATCATCTAAATAAATTTGGGGATATTGTTGTTGTAATTCTGCTAATTTTTCTAATCCTTCACTCATTAATTCCTGAGTTCTAAATACACCACAATATTCGGTCATGGTATCTTGGAAAGCTTGACGAATTTGATTAATTCGATATTTTCCAGGTTGTTCTAATAAAGCTTGAATTTGCTGTTTTGCTTGTTGAATGTAAGGTTGTTCATCTAGATTTGGTAATTTGCGATTTTGGACATATTGGGCTATACTTGCCCCTGTGCGTTTGCCGTAAACAATACATTCTAATAAAGAATTACTACCAAGACGATTTGCACCGTGAACGGAAACACAAGCGGTTTCTCCAGCAGCAAAAAAGCCTGCAACTAAATCATCACCATAACTGCGGACTTGTCCATCTGTATTTACTGGTATACCACCCATGCAATAATGAATCGTGGGACGGATGGGCATAGGTTGAGTTACTGCGTCAACACCAACTAAACGGTGTGCTTCTTCCCAACAAAAGGGGACGCGACTCATGATTTTTTCTTTCCCCAGATGACGCAAATCAAGATATACAAAGGGTCCACCGGGGCTACCATCGGAATTTATCCCACGTCCAGCCCGGATTTCGTAGGCGATCGCTCTTGAGGTAATATCACGAGGAGCTAATTCCATGCGGCTGGGTGCATAATTGGCCATAAAGCGATCGCCATCGGAATTGATTAAATAAGCCCCTTCCCCGCGCACAGCTTCGGAAATCAGCACCCCTACGGGATATAACCCAGTGGGATGAAATTGGACAAATTCCATATCTTCTAAGGGCAAACCAGCGATCGCACTCATGGCTAAACCGTCACCGGTCGAGGCATAATCGTTAGAGGTGGTATTATAAACGCGACCATATCCCCCCGTAGCAAACATCACGGCTTTAGCCCGTAACACCTGAATTTGTCCATCCAACAGGTGAAACATCACCAAACCTTTGGCCTGACCTTCTTCCAAAATCAGCCGCATTACATACCATTCTTCGTAAATTTGCACCCCGTAGCGTCGTAAGTTATTTACCAACTCATGCAAAATTGCGTGGCCTGTCTTATCGGCAGCGTAGCAAGTACGATTGTGAGTATGTCCACCAAAAGCCCTTTGAGCAATTCTACCATCAGGTAAACGGGAAAATAAAACCCCTAAATGTTCTAAGTCAATTACCACATCTGGGGCTTCTTGGGTGAGAATGGCTACAGCATCCTGATCTGCTAAATAGTCAGAACCTTTGACAGTATCAAATGCGTGTGCTTCCCAACTGTCTTCCGCGTCAACATTTTTTAAAGATGCGGCCATCCCCCCTTGTGCTGCAACTGAATGGGAACGAATTGGGTGAGTTTTGGCAACTATAGCGATATTTAACTTGGGGTCAATACGGGCAATTTCTAAAGCAGCACGACATCCTGCCAATCCACCCCCAACAATAATTACATCATGTTCTAGCATTTTATTTATTTTCTTCTCAGATATAATACAATCTATCAAATACCAAAGCCGATAGACTTAATAATATAGATAAACCTTTCTAGTTACCACCCTTATGACCGAGCTTTACGGCAAATTCGATCCTAGAGACATTCCTACATACTCCATTAGCGATGCTGCTCGTTATTTACGCATTCCACCAGGTACAATTCGTTCTTGGACAATAGGACGGAAGTATCCAGTTTCAAATGGTTTAAAAAACTTTAATCCAATAATAGCAATTACAAACCTGAAACCAATACTTCTTTCCTTTACCAATTTGATTGAAATTCATGTTCTTAGGGCAATTCGCAAACATCATAAAATTGACTTAGGCAAGGTACGAACTGCTTTAGACTTCATTGATGAACAATTTGCAATACCTCATCCTTTAGCTAATGAGCGATTTCATACTAATGGTGTTGATTTGTTTATTGAAAAATATGGTTCTCTGATTAACGCTTCTGAAAGTGGACAAACGGAATTAAAAGATGCTTTTAATGCCCATTTACAAAGAATTGAATTAGATGATACTGGACTAGCAATTAAACTTTATCCTTTTACTCGTTCTGATGAAGAAGATAACCCCCGCTTGGTTGCCCTCGATCCGCGAATTGCCTTTGGTCGTCTTGTGATTGTTGGGACAGGAATTGCTACCAGTGTATTAGCAGAACGTTATCATGCAGGGGAATCAATAGATGATTTAGCTTATGACTACGAATGCGATCGCTTTAAGATTGAAGAAGCTATTCGTTGCGAATTACCTTTTGCTGCATGACACAACCTCAATTATTTATAATGGTGATTTGACAGGTAGTAGTTTTGTCACTTTGAGTTTAAATGTTCCTATGCCAGTTTCTCCAAAGGATCGGACACGAATAATATAAGTTCCTGTTTCTGTGATTCGAGTAAACAAGAGGGAATTACTGCTACCATCTGGTCCATCGTCATTTTCTGCTACTGTTGATCCATCTGGTGCTAATAGGGTAATCATCGTGTCAAAATTATCAGATGATAGATCAATGGCAAGATTATCACCTTTATTTAATTTGACCACATAATCACGGGCAAATCCACCTTGACCTGTAGGAATATCATTCGCTGAAAGGGTATCAGTAATTTCTGTACTGCTAGTTAATGGAATGGGACTATACAACTTATTTTGAGCTAATGTGGTTTTGATGGATAAGCTCATTGTCAGCAAAGTGACAGGAATAATAATAATGTTTTTTAAAACTACTGCAAAACTTTTGATCATAAATTGAAATAGTGTTCCCACCAACACAAGGTCTTAGGATCAATTATAGGTTTCTCAAATACAAATTGCCCATTAACTCTAGGTTGATCTATCTTTAATGGCAGCAGCTACGGATGCTAAACCCCAGACTGGTATATTGCTTTCATGTAGTGTACATACGGCAGATTTGGCCGTTGCACCAGTGGTATAAATATCATCTATTAATAATATTATTGTTTGGGGATGATGTTGACGTAGTTCTTTTCCGACTGCAAAGGCTTCTGTTAGGTTGCTTTCTCTGTCAGATGCTGATAAACCAAATTGGGCTTTTGTTTCTTTCAATCTTTCTAGACCATTTATTTTTAATTTGAATCCTGTAGTTTCGCAGAAACCTTGAGCGATGATTGCAGCTTGATTATAACCTCTTAATTTTAGTTTGCTAGGGTGGAGAGGTATAGGTACTATTACCAATTTTTGTTCTAGCTGCGGTGAATTTAATAACCAAGATTCTCCTAAGAATTGACCTAAAAGGCGACCAATTTGAGGTCTATTTTCGTATTTCATCGCAGCGATCGCTCTTTTTAAGCAACCTCCATACATCCCCCATGCAAACACTTGTAATCCTTTGTCTGCAATAATTCTAGGATTTTCTAAAGAGCAACTTTGTAGTTGTTTTAGGCAATATTGACAAAGTTCTTGAGATGTGCTGCGTTGGCATAGGGGACAATTACCTTCAAGAAAAATACTAAGTATGTTTTTCAACATCATGGGTAATTGGCAATTGGTAATTGGTGATTGGTGATTGGTGATTGGTGATTGGTAATTGGTGATTGGTGATTGGTAATTGGTGATTGGTAATTGGTAATTGGTAATTGGTGATTGGTGATTGGTGATTGGTGATTGGTGATTGGTAGTAAATTAATTATTCCTCCCCTACATCCCCTACCTCCCCTACCTCCCCTGCTTCCCCTGCTTCCCCTGCCCCCTGCCCCCTGCCCCCTGCCTCCCCTACCTTCCTTTACTCAACTCTCTCTAATCTATTAATTTCTGCCAAGTCGCTGGACCAACAATTCCATCAGGTGTTAAACCATTTGCTTGTTGAAATCTTTTAATTGCCGCTTCTGTTTGAGGTCCATAAATACCGTCTACACCACTACCAACACGATGTTGTAAATATCGGATCACCACTCCACTTGCATGAGTTCCTTGTACAACTCTTTTAGCTAAAAGCAAATTAATTGCGTCCCAAGTGGCAGCACTAACCACTCCTGTAGATAAAATCCCCACGATTTTTTGAAATTTTTCTACAGCAGAAGCTGTTGCCGGACCCATTGCGTTATCTTCAGCTAAAGGTCGATTATTTCTATCAGTTATTTTCAGTTGATTTAAAGCTTTTTGCAATCGGAGAATGCTTCTATCTGGATTAACTCGGGTAGCTGGAGTAGCTGGAGTAGCTGGAGTAGCTGGGGTAGGCTTGACAGGCACATCTGAAACCTTACCAGTTAAGCCTTTAACAATCGCATTAGCCATTGCTTCACCATCATATAATTGCATATCTTTGGCTGAATCAATGAAGCAACATTCAATCAAAATCGCAGGCATATTTGTATTTCTAAGAACATACAAATGAGATCCATCCTTCACACCGCGATTAAAAAATCCTAATTTGATGATTTCATCTAATACAGGTTTGGCAATTTTTCTGCCAGAATTGCTTGCGGCAAATACTTCTGCACCATTGGCTTTTCCATTAAAGGCATTAAAATGGATCGACACATATATATCAACTCTATTTCTATTAGCTGTCTCACAACGTCTAGCCAAAGACTGTCCTACTCTACTAGCACTACTTGGTCTACATGGTACGATTTGATGTCCTAGACTTTTTAACTTATCTATGACTTTATTACCTACTTCCATGGTTAATTTATCTTCCGATTTGATGCCATTAGCACCACTGTCTGGTGGACAATTATGACCAATATCAATTCCGAATTTCATATTTTTTGCATCCTCTATAATTCAATGTGACTGGCAATGTGACTGGGAAAGTGTGGATATTAGGGTTTAGGAATAAGTCTTTTTTTGAAAAATTCAACAGGATTCCTATATTTTCAGCAAATACGGTGATATTTCCAGTATCTTAAAAAAAATACAGGTTGATTCTATCATGATTTGTCAAAACTAGGGATAAATTTATGATGATAGCGATCGCTTGATTTACGCAATTTTTCCCTATTCCCTGTTATAGATATTCTGTCATAAGTTCACAACAGTGTTTAAGATCAAGGTAAAGAAACATATCGTAAAGACATGAAACGCATTGTCTTAATTGCTGGTTTTGAATCGTTTAATGCTGATTTGTACCGAAAAGCGGCTTTTTCTGCTAACTCGCGCTGTTTAGATTTGGATATTCGGGTGTTTAGCGATCGCGATATTAACACCAAACGCGACGAAGTACAAACAGCACTCCAAGGTGCGGATGTATTTTTTGGGAGTTTAATCTTTGATTATGACCAAGTTTTGTGGTTGCGCGATAGCTTGACGCAAATCCCCATCCGTCTTATATTTGAATCAGCCTTAGAATTGATGAGTTTAACCAAACTGGGGGCATTTGCGATCGGTGACAAACCCAAAGGAATGCCAAAACCAGTAAAATTCATCCTCGACAAATTCAGCAGTGGCAAAGAAGAAGACAAACTCGCTGGTTATATCAGCTTTCTTAAAATCGGACCCAAACTCCTCAAATTTATCCCAGTGCAGAAAGTTCAAGACTTACGCAACTGGTTAATTATCTATGGTTACTGGAATGCAGGTGGAGCAGAAAACGTTGCTTCCCTATTTTGGATATTAGCAGAAAAATACTTAAATTTAAAAGTTGGAGAAATCCCTCCACCAGTCGAAACCCCCGATATGGGATTACTTCATCCCGATTATCCAGGATATTTTACATCACCACGTCAATATTTGCAATGGTATGAAACAAGGGAACAGGGAAAATTGCCTATTATCGGCATCTTACTCTACCGCAAACACGTCATTACCAAACAGCCATACATACCCCAACTTATTCGTCGATTTGAACAAGCAGGTTTAATTCCCTTACCCATTTTCATCAACGGAGTAGAAGGCCATGTTGCAGTTCGTGACTGGATGACAACCGACTACGAAAAACAGCAACGCCAGAATGGTAACATAGAAACCCCTTCTTTATCAACAGAAGCAGTAAAAGTAAATGCGATCGTTTCCACCATAGGCTTTCCCCTAGTTGGTGGCCCTGCTGGTTCAATGGAAGCAGGACGACAGATAGAAGTTGCTAAACAGATTCTCACCTCTAAAAATGTACCTTATATTGTCGCCGCACCCCTATTAATTCAAGATATTCATTCCTGGACACGTCAAGGAGTAAGCGGTTTGCAAAGTGTGGTATTGTATGCTTTACCAGAATTAGACGGTGCAATAGATACCATTCCTTTAGGTGGATTAGTAGGGGAAAATATTTATTTAGTTCCTGAACGGGTACAGCGTTTAATTAATAGAGTCAAAAGCTGGGTTTCACTACGACAAAAAAAACCAGCAGAACGCAAAATAGCAATTATTTTATATGGGTTTCCCCCCGGTTATGGTGCTGTGGGTACTGCTGCATTATTGAACGTTCCCCGCAGTTTAATTAAATTACTTCACCAACTCAAAGCACAAGGTTATACAGTTGGTGATATTCCTGAAGATGGAGAAGAATTAATTCGTCAAATTAAAGCAGCAGATGAAGAAATGGAAACATGGGAAAAGAATAAACCTTTACCCACTTCAGTTAACAGTGTCAAAGCACAAACATTAGAAAAATGGTTAGGGTATCTCCGCACATCTCGCATTGAAAAACAATGGAAATCTCTCACTTCTAGCGGAATTAAAACCTATGGTGATGATTTACATATTGGTGGTGTGCAGTTAGGAAATATTTGGATAGGTGTACAGCCACCTTTGGGAATACAAGGCGATCCCATGCGGTTAATGTTTGAAAGAGATTTAACACCTCATCCTCAATATGCAGCTTTTTATAAATGGTTACAAAATCAATTTCAAGCTGATGCTTTAGTTCATTTCGGAATGCACGGAACTGTCGAATGGTTGCCCGGTTCTCCTTTGGGTAATACTGGTTATTCTTGGTCGGATATCCTATTAGGGAATTTGCCGAATTTATATATCTATGCTGCTAATAATCCTTCGGAATCTATTTTAGCAAAACGTCGCGGTTATGGGGTTTTAATTTCTCATAATGTTCCACCCTACGGTCGCGCTGGTTTATATAAGGAGTTGGTGGCTTTACGTGATTTAATTGCTGAATATCGGGAAGATCCAGAAAAGAATTATCTGTTAAAGGAGGGGATTTGTAAGAAGATTGTTGATGCTGGTTTGGATGCTGATTGTCCTTTTGATGATGCGAGAAGGTTGGGTATTTCGTTTACGCCGGAAAATGTTAGAATGTTTAGTGGTCACGTTTTTGATCATTATTTGGTGAAGTTATATGAGTATTTACAAGTTCTAGAAAATAGGCTGTTTTCTTCTGGTTTACATACTCTCGGTGAAGTGCCAAATCAGGAGGAGTTAACTGGTTATTTGGATGCTTATTTTAATGAAGAGAATGAACCACAGAGACACAGAGAACGCAGAGATGAGGAGGAATTAATTACAAATTTATTAAATCAATCTACTGATGAGTTAACTAATCTTTTAAGGGGTTTAAATGGTGAGTTTATTCTTCCTGCACCTGGTGGAGATTTGTTAAGAGATGGGGCTGGTGTTTTACCTACGGGGCGCAATATTCACGCTTTAGATCCTTATCGTATGCCTTCTCCTGCTGGTTATGCAAGAGGTAGAGAAGTTGGTCAAAAAATCATTTCTCAACATTTAAATGAACACGGGAAATATCCTGAAACTGTGGCTGTTTTGTTGTGGGGTTTGGATGCTATTAAAACTAAGGGTGAATCTTTGGGGATTCTCTTAGAATTGGTGGGTGCTGAACCTGTGAAGGAAGGAACGGGAAGAATTGTTAGATATGAGTTGAAGCCTTTGAATGAAGTAGGACATCCTCGAATTGATGTTTTAGCAAATCTATCGGGTATTTTTCGTGATAGTTTTGTGAATATTATCGAATTGTTAGATGATTTGTTTCAACGTGCTGCTGATGCTGATGAACCGGAGGAACAGAATTTTATTAAAAAACACGCTTTGGCTTTGAAAGCGCAAGGTGTGGAAAATGCTTCAGCGAGGTTGTTTTCTAATCCATCTGGTGATTTTGGTTCTTTGGTAAATGATAGGGTAGTAGATGGTAATTGGGATTCTGGGGAAGAGTTGGGGAATACTTGGCAAAGTCGTAACGTTTTTAGTTATGGTAGAGAAGATAAGGGACAAGCTAGACCGGAAGTTTTACAAACATTGTTAAAAACTAGCGATCGCATTGTTCAAGAAATAGATTCGGTAGAATATGGTTTAACTGATATTCAGGAATATTACGCCAATACGGGCGGTTTAAAAAAGGCCGCAGAACAACAAAGCGGGAGAAAGGTAACAGCGAGTTTTATCGAAAGTTTTTCTAAGGACACCACACCCCGCAATTTAGATGATTTATTGCGAATGGAATACCGCACTAAGTTATTAAATCCTAAATGGGCTAATGCAATGGCTAATCAAGGTTCTGGTGGCGCTTTTGAAATTTCTCAACGCATGACGGCTTTAATCGGTTGGGGTGGTACTGCTGATTTTAGAGATGATTGGGTTTATGATCAAGCCGCAGATACTTATGTTTTAGATGCGGAAATGGCGGAAAAGTTACGCAAAGCCAACCCTGAAGCATTCAGAAATATTTTAGGGAGAATGTTGGAAGCATCAGGACGCGGTTTATGGCAAGCTGATGGAGATAGGTTGGATAAATTGCGTAATTTGTATGATTTAACTGATGAACAATTGGAAGGAGTAACGGTGTAAAATTCGGCTTTATTATCTGCATTTAATCCCCTATTATTATTTAGGGGATTTAAAAAATCACGGCAATTTTTCCACCCAAAAATCGGTTTCACTTCTGCATGGTTTTGGATGATTACTAAATGCAGAATGGTGACTATTTAGCAGTTCACGATATACAGTCAAAGTCTCCTGATTCACCCGTACTACATTAAACCGTTCCAAATTTTGTTTTGCTTGATGTTTCCATTTATGAAGTTGTTGAGGATTGCTAAGTAATTGTGTTAAAATATTAGCTAAAGCTTGACTGTCTTTAGGTGGTACAAGAAGACCAGCTTGACGATTATCTAAAGTTTCAGGAATACCGTCTACATCCGTAGCAACGATCGCACAACCGGCTTCTCGCGCTTCAGTTAGCACCAAACCAAAGGATTCACGATGGGAAGCGAGAACAAAAATGTCCGAATCTAACATATAACATTGGGGTTCTGGCTGAAAACCTTCAAAATGAATGCGATCGCTTAATCCAGTCCTTTGTACTATTGTCTCAAACCAAGAACGATCTGGACCATCACCGACTAAGTATAGATGCGCTTGGGGGAAATCTAGAGCAATTTTGTTAAAGGCCTCAATTAATTCGCCAATTCCTTTCCGGGTATAAATACCAGCCACAGTAGTAATAGCAGGATGATATAGTGGTATAGGTTGACAATCTTGTAAACTTTTACGCCTGGGGCTGCCTAAATTGCCATTAGCAACTACCCGCAGTTTTTTCTCTGGTATACCTCGACGGATCATGGAATTAGCTACAGCTTGACTAACAGCAATTACCCGATCTGCCAATCCCATTAACACTGCGCTATGCTGAAATTCGTTGTGTACCGTAGAGACTAAACTATATTGACTATTACCTCTTAGAAAACTAGCAAGTACAACACCTGTCATCATGTGTGCATGAACTACAGTAGGTTGAAATTTGTGTACAATTTGGCGATAACGCCATCCAGCTTTGATGATTGTTAAGGGTTTGCGGAACTGATCTAATAGAAAATGTTTAACGCCATATTTCGCTAAAAGTGTGGTGTAATCTCCTCCAGCCGAAGCGATCGCTACTTCATGTCCTTCTTTAGCTTGTAAACAGGCTAGGTCTACTGCCACGTTCACAATCCCGTTACCAATTTGTTGGACATGATTTATAATATGTAAAATCCGCATTTAAAAATTCTCCACAGCAATTATTTATAGTAAATGATTTAATAGTTCAGAATAAACATCAGATAATTTATTCATGTCTATCTAAAATAGATTTTACTTGAGTTCAACGCTGCTTTTTCGCCAAAATTGGCTACTATTGTTTATCTTTGAAGAAGATTTCCGTTGATATTAAAAATTGCTTTATAAAACCCTTGGGTAAATTTTCAGTTTGTGAAGGATAGGCAGCGATCGCTTTATTTTTTTCTGGTTGTACTGCATTTATATCCAGACAATAAGCTGCTCTAATATCCGACAATTTCAATAAAATAAATAAAGGCGCTCTCCAGAATAACCAGATCGGATACTGTAGTATATCTAAGGTAATTCCTGCTTGAGCGATCGCTGTTTTCACCAAATCATAGGTAGCCTCATGATCTCGATGACAATCCTTATAATGTGGTACATATACTTCCCCTGGTTGATAATGTTTTAGTAGTTCAACCACCTCATTAATCGTTTCTTGTTTTTCCTCTGCTGTTAACTCTCGCAAACTTCCATCCAGCTTGTTCAGAAAATGGATATTTTCAGGTTCTACTCCCAAAATATTTAAAGCCGTCAATGATTCTTGTTTACGGATTTGGATAATTTTATTTTGATTATTGACTTGAGAATCAGAAGATCCCCTGCCATCAGTCAAAAAAGTCACAGCTACATTTATCCCTTGTTTACGCTTGAGTGCAATCATCCCACCACAACCAAAAGTTTCATCATCTTGATGGGGAGAAAAAACCATTGCTGATTTTCCGGTAAATTTTAGGGGCTTACTACCCCAACCTAGAATCCACGATGAAAGTATGCTAGAATGAATATCTTGTAGTTGATATAACCAATGCTCAGGAATCACTTCCTGTATGTTTTGTAAATGTTTTTTAATAGACATTTAGATTCCGCTAACTAATTTAATAATAAATAAAAATTTAACCTGCAAGTAGTGAATAAGCCTAACTTTTTAGACATTATTGTTTCCAGGAATTATTTATTATAGATTGTACTTATTTTATCCAGCCTATGATTAAATAATCAGGAAAGATTATTCAAAAAATAGGCCTTACAAGTAGGGTGGGCAATGCCCACCTCCATTTCATACATCAAATACTAATCCTGTACTTGCATCGTTTTTAGCAATCAGGTGTTAATGGAAGCACTGGGTAATGTTGTTATTTCAGCTTGCTTTTCTGAACTTGGCAACCAGTTGAGGAATGGTAGAGGTAAGAGGGAACTGAAGTTAGTAATTATCACCAATAACCACAGATAGTTAAAGTTGGTTTCCGTGATGTTTAACCAATACATGATTAATGCTCCAAATTCTTTAGAAACCACTCCTCCTAAGTTGAATATCGACATCAAGACGGCAAATAATGTTGCTTCTATTCCTAAAGGACAAATTCTCGCCGCTAAAACCATGACTGGCATAAATGCAATTTGCCCCATAACAGCCAGAATTAAACTATCACCTAAACTAAACCATTGGTCATTGATGCCTAGTAGTCTATTGGTGTGGGTTACTAAGAGTAACATTGTCATTCTGAATGTGATAGAGATGATAATACTCCAACCACAAATTACCCGAAAGGGAACGCCTTTTAAAAAACGCTGGAAAATCCAAATCCCAATTAACGAGGCTAGACTCGTTATTAAATAAACTCGTCCTAGAAACTCTGGTTTAAAGTGCAGTTCGTTGGTGAAGAAAAAGAAAAAAGCCGAGTCTGCACTTGGGGTAGATTGCCAGATAAAGATAAAGACCGTGGGTAGCCAAATTGCCTTTTGGGTAAAGGCTTGGCGTAGTTGCTTGACTTGATTTTGGATGCTGCGGGAGTTGGTTTGCTGATCATTTAGACTAGCTTTACTGATTGGGGTTTCAGCAATTAACCAAGCTACAAGTGAGATAATTAAGGGAAATAAAGCTGTAATCCAAAAGACTGTGCGGGTGCTGAGTTGTTCTAATAAAAATCCACTGAAGTAGGCTGTTATTAAACTTCCAAGTGCAGTAGCAGCCCAGCAAATGGATTGAAGAGATCCTACCTTTGCTAAAGATTCTGTTCTAGCTCTTTCAACTACCAAAGAATCAACTATAACATCGCTGAAAGCTATGGAAAGAGAATTAAGAGCGATCGCTATTGTCGCTCCCCAGCTAGAATGAACTATGGTGGCTAAACTTACCCATGTACAAGCCCCTAATATTCCTGATATCACTAAATAAGGACGACGACGATAGCCAAATATCGGCAAACTATCGGATACAAGTCCTAACAATGGCTTCATCATCCAAGGTAGGGCGACTATTCCCAACAATGCCGACATTTCTACTGGTGTTAGGTGCAATTCATCTTTGAGGAAAAAGCTGACTGCTAGGCGAGCTAATCCTAATATACCTTGGACAAAGTAGACAGCAAGAATGGCAATTAATTCCTTACTAGGTTCATTACCCAAGAGAATTTGTTGTGCTACTGAGTCTTTGGCTTTGGATAAGCCAGGGGGTTGAATCAGCATTTGATAAATATTCTTTAAGCTCTATCTACTTCTATATCATATCCACATTCCTGGGAACTGGGGGCAAATTTAGCCAAAAATCAAATGATTATCCAAATCAGACACCAAAAGACTTTTAACTCTGCCCCCTGTTGACTACTACAGTCTAATTAGTGCTTGCTTAATCAAACTAAAACTTAGATATATCAAGAGTTTGAAGCTTGAAAAGGTGAATCAGGTGCAAGGAATAAGCGTTGAAACTACCAAAAACTTATCACTTGACCAGATTCAATTATATTCTTCCCTTCTTCTAATTCTTCCTCCTGACTCCTGACTCCTGACTCCTAGCCCTAACCAAAAGACTTTTTCAACAAACCCTAATTAGTATTCACCGCAGGTTGGCTAATGGTTTCTCCATTACGGGTTTCCAAATTAGATATGCGACTGATGCCTAATAATGGTACTTCTTGTCGGCACGATAGGCAAAACCAATATAGTTCCCCCTGACGGACGTGACGTAGAACTGAACCACCGCAGCATGGGCAAGTGTTGGTTCTTATACTCATACCAATGTCTTCCTCTAAAAGGTTTTTTGCTTAAAACAGACAAAAAATTGTTAGTTAAAACGGAATTTTGGCAGTAGGAATGTTTTAGCTCAATATCTTGATCTTGATTTATGACTGCCGCCATTTTAAAAGGACAAAGGATTTTTACTTAATCTTTTGAAATTTAAATTAACTTAACTGACTATCATCAGATCAAATATATTTAACCCTACTGTCAAATATAATGCCCCAGTCTTCACTATAGTCAATCACCGACCACATTGTTAAACTAAAATTAATTATTCACTATTTTCATCTATCCTGGGGATCAGATAACTATTATAATATTCTGTAGTCAAGCCTACATTTTTATTTGTTTTGTATCTGTAAATACTATTTTTTTAGACAGGATCATGAAAATGTGGGTTTTTTATGGGCAGAACTCAACAAAAAGGAGATATGATGAATCATAATTAATTACAAAATTTTCAGACAATTAATCATTCTTAATTACATTATCTTTAACTAAATAATGAAAGTTGCCACTTGGAATGTTAACTCGGTTCGCACTCGTTTAGACCAGGTTATTGATTGGTTAGATCAAAATCCGGTTGATGTACTTTGTTTACAGGAAACAAAAGTTGTAGATGCTGATTTTCCGCGATCGCTCTTGGAAAATTTGGGCTATCATCTCTATATTTCAGGACAAAAATCTTATAACGGTGTAGCTTTAATTAGTCGTCAACCGCTACAAGATGTCACTATGGGTTTTAACGCAATCTTACCAGATATTCAGCCAGAATGGGATGACCAAAAGCGGGTAATTACTGGTATAATTGACGGAGTTCGCATTGTAAATCTTTATGTTCCCAACGGTTCATCAGTGGGAAGTGAGAAGTATGAATACAAGCTGGGCTGGTTAACGGTACTAAGGAAATATTTACAGGTGCTATTGTTGTCAAATCCTGCTATTTGTATGTGCGGTGACTTTAATATTGCCCTAGAAGATATAGATATTCACGACAAAGTGAAGATAGACGATCACATTATGGCATCTGAGCCAGAACGCCAGGCCTTGCGAGAAATCCTTTCACTCGGTTTTGCGGATGCCTTTCGCAAATTCAACAGTGAAGGGGGGAATTATAGTTGGTGGGATTATCGTACCGCCGCTTTTAAACGTAATTTAGGTTGGCGAATTGATCATCATTATCTCACACCGGTTTTATATAATCAAGCTCAAAGCTGTACTATTGATATCGAACCGCGTAAGTTAACCCAGCCTAGTGATCATACACCAGTGATTGTGGAATTTTAATTTTTTTACTGGATAAAATAAAAAGATAGAGGTTACAGTGATTAAGGACATTCATATTAAGAATTTTAGATGTTTTGATGATTTAAAAGTATCTGGTTTTGAAAGAATTAATTTAATTAGTGGAAAAAATAATGTTGGTAAAACTGCATTATTAGAAGCATTATTTCTCAATAGTGTTCCTAGACCAGATACTATTTTTTTATTACGGCAAGTAAGAAGAGAATCACCAAAATTAAGTAGAGCTTTACCCGAAAGGACTTGGAATAACTTCTTTTTTCAGCAAAATAAAAATAGCGAATTGATAATTGATGCTATTTTTGAAGATGGTTCTTCAAAAATAGTCGAGATATGTGTTGATGAATCTATAAAAGACTTAGAAGTAGAAGACAGCGAACAACTAAATAATAATGATCAAGAAAAGATGCTCAGTCTTTTTTCGGGGAGTCAATCTGTAGTATCTGTAATGCACATAAAAACCAGAAGTAATCATCAAAAGTCTTTTGAAACCTCAATTGCGTCAAGTGCTAAGGGTTTGTTAGCTACGGATATTAAAATTCCAGATATAAAAGATGCTTTTTTTATGCCTTCGTTTTTGAGAATTGCTAGTAGAGACTTGACAGAGGAGTTTGATAAAGCCCGTTTAAATGAAAGAGAAAATGATGTTTTAAAAGCTTTCCAAACTATTGATGATTCAATTATTGGAGTAGAAAGTTTTAGTATTGGTGAACCAAATATTTATATTAAAAGAGAAGGAGAAAGTAGGTTGCCTTTGTCATTGTTTGGTGATGCCATTAATCGGATTGCCGACCTGATTTTAAGACTTATCAACAATCAAAATTGTATTTTGCTGATTGATGAAATAGAAAATGGGATACATCATTCTAATCAAGTAGCTTTTTGGAATATTATTTACAAGTTATCTAGTGAATTAAATGTCCAGATATTTGCCACAACCCACAGTTTAGAAATGATTAAGGCTTTTATAAAAGCTGGATCAGATTATCCGAATTTATCGACTCATTTTGAATTAACAAAACACAAAAGAACTGGTAAGATAGTTGCTATAAAAAGAGATTTAGATACTTTAGATTATGGGATAAGTCATAATAAGCAGGTAAGAGGTGAGTAGCAATAAATTAATAGTAGAAAGTAAAAATGATAAATATTTTTTACAAGCAATTATCCGTTACCTCAATTTGAATATAGAATTTTATAATAAAAGAAATAATCAGCTATAATCTAAAAAAGACGCAAGAATTATTGAAGTTAATCCTGCGTCTTAATTAGGTTATTTGATTGCCAAAGTGATGATATCTAGACTCCTTCAGTAGCACCACCAATAGTTTTCCAGGCTTGAAGACCACCGTGAATTTCACTAACATCAGCAAAACCCTGAGCTTTTAAAATTTCTACTGCTTGGGTTGCTTGTGTATCATAGTCACTATAAACGCAGATGTGGCGTTGCTTATGTAGGGCAGATGTAGCGCGGGATGCCAAATCACTTAAAGGTATAGAGATAGCCCCAGTGATGTGGCCGTGATTGTAGGTAGAGCGATCGCGCACATCTATAATTGTCAAAGCGGGTTGACCCCATTCAAGACGAGACTTGAGATCATGAACATCAGCCAATAAACTACTATTCATCATATTATTCTCGCGGATTACCTATTCTGCAATCTATCAAAGATCCTTATTTAATTGTCGTTTCTTCACAATTAATCAAAAATTCTGTTAATTATTTGATTTTTTGTCCAATAGACTACACTCTAATCTACTGTTGGGTTTTTGATCATTAGGATTTATGCACAAGTTATAAGAATATCGAACCGCAGAGGACGCAGAGGACACGGAGGAATAAGAGTTTGAGAGGTTTTTTGCGTAAGTTCTATAATCTTATCAAGGTCAGATTTTTAATTGCTGATATGGGCTTTGTCAGTTGCATGAGAAGATACTGTTCTCTGTTCTCTGTTCGTTGTTCCCTGCTATATGGCATCTACTATTCAAACCTTACCAACAGAAGTTGTATATTTAATTACGGCTGGAGAAGTAATTGACTCTTTAGCCTCCGTAGTCCGGGAATTGGTGGAAAATTCCCTCGATGCTGGTGCAACACGCATTGTCATATCTCTTTGGCCGCAGCAATGGCAAGTTCATGTCGCTGATAATGGGGTGGGAATAAACCTTGAGGACTTGCAACAAGCGGCAACAACCCATAGTACAAGTAAAATTAGCTCCCGTGCTGATTTGTGGAAAATTAGTAGTTTAGGCTTTCGTGGCGAGGCATTACATAGTTTAACAACTTTGGCAGATTTGCAAATTTTAAGCCGTCCTGCCGATGCTAACGTTGGCTGGTGCGTTGATTATAGTCATAGTGGAGAAGTCAGACAAGTAGAAGCAACAGCGATCGCTCCTGGTACAGTAGTTAAAGTTGCTAATTTATTCGCCAATTGCCCCCCTCGTCGTCAAGGTTTACCGACCCCAGGGCAGCAAATGAAAGCCGTACAGGGGATAATTCAACAAATTGCCCTCTGTCACCCCCAAGTTACTTACCAAGTTTGGCAGAATGAACGAGAATGGTTTACTATCTGTCCGGCTGCTACGGTGAGACAACTCATACCCCAAATTCTCCCCCAAGTGCGAGAGAGTGATTTACAAGAATTGCAATTAGAACTTCCCGATTCTGCATCAAAAATCAGTTTAGTTGTAGGATTGCCAGATCGTTGTCATCGCCACCGTCCTGATTGGGTGCGGGTGGGGATTAATGGTAGAATGATTAAGTTGCCGGAGTTAGAGCAGAGTATTTTATCAGCATTTCATAGAACATTACCGCGCGATCGCTATCCAGTTTGTTTTCTCCACTTAAATATATCCCCCGACCAAATCAACTGGAACCGCAACCCCGCTAAAACAGAAATTTACCTCAATGAACTAGATTATTGGCAAGAACAAATCACTGTCGCTATTAACCAAGCACTCCGCATTTCTGAAACCAATATTAAAGAATCTGTACATACAACGCGAGTTAGTAAATTAATCAAAGCCGCAGAACAAAAAGGTAATTACAACTTCAATTCTAAAAATTCTGATCAAGAAACAAACCATTCCCTCAAAGCCGTCGCTCAAGTTAGCAATACTTATATTGTCGCAGAACATCCGGGAGGAATGTGGTTAGTAGAACAGCACATTGCCCATGAACGAGTTTTATATGAACAATTATTAGATAATTGGCAACTTATCCCCATTGAACCTCCAATTATTCTCTATCAATTGTCCCCAAACCAAGTTACCCAATTACAACGCATTGGTTTAGATATAGAACCATTTGGTGAGCAACTTTGGGCAGTGCGGAACATTCCTATTATGTTACAGCAACGTCAAGATCATGCCGAAGCAATTTTAGAATTGAGTTGGGGAGGAGACTTACAAACAGCCCAAGTAGCTGTTGCTTGTCGCAGTGCTATTCGTAATGGTACACCCATGACTTTGCCAGAAATGCAAACATTACTAAATAATTGGCAACGTACCCGCAATCCCCGTACTTGTCCCCACGGAAGACCTATTTATTTATCACTAGAAGAATCAACTTTATCTCGGTTTTTCCGTCGTCATTGGGTTATCGGTAAAAGTCACGGTATTTAAAGAGAATAGACATTAAAAGTTTATTAGTTAGGATAAGGATAAAGTAATTTACCAGTTTCTTGTTTTAACCTGATAATTTCGCTTTTCAAATTTTCTTTAACTATCTCCTCTGGGTATTGTACACTATAACCAAATATAAATTCTATATTCCTATCACAATCTCTAATAGGGTAAATTTTAGCTTGTATTACATCAAAACCACATACTTCAATATTTTTTAAAATCAACTGTTCCAAACACCAGATTTTACCCTCAAGATGTTCAATAACATTAGTCAAACTAGAATTAGTTAAAGCCCTTAAACAACGTTTATCCCCTGTTAATAAATAATTATTATCATTTTGTTGATTCAGATAGCAAATATGACTAATTAAAATTGCTTCTCCTTTGTCAATAGGATTATGTTTGTCGTTACTAATTTTAGTATAATTTAATAATTGACCATAAATATTAATATCAATTACTAAATTGTCTAATTCAGAAATAGTTGGATAATTTTCAGTAATTTGTAAAGCTTTTTGTATATTATATTTAAAACTATTAGTTGCTTTATTGCCTCTTTTGCGTTTAATTTCTGCACCGACTTTATATTTAAAACTATCAAGTATTTTAATTTGAGTTGGATAAATACCAAAGGTTCTAAAGGTGTAATCAAAGAGATTATAAGTAGCTAATTTAAGAATGATATCATTATCTAAACAGTAAAATGACCCTGACAAGATTAAACTCCTAAAACTTTTTCTAAATACTCATAGTTTTCATCGTTAAATCTATCCCAATCTAATCTATCAGCTAAATATTCATTAATAATTTGTTGACCATTAGCTAAGGGATCTAATTTATTTAAAGCAGACATCGCTAAGGGAAAATATTGTTTATTATGCCATCCATAGTTAAGAATTAGTGCATCTGCTTCAACTCTTGGATGTTTAACAATTATTTCGTTAACAACATAATTACTAAATTTATCAGTGTTTTGAAATCGCTTATTTTCTAAACAATTATCGCAGTCATGTAATAATAACTGAGCAGCAAATTGATTTGCTTGATTTTCTTCATCATTATTACAATCAAATTCAATTTGTTCATCAACCAAAATTAAAACACCTTCTTTTAGGTGTCCTAATGCTAAATGACCTAATTCATGTGCCAAGTTAAAAGCTAATCTAGCAGAGTGTGTAGGTTTTGAACTGAGAATAATTACAGGACGAGAAAATTGCAATTGAATTAACCCTGCAAACTTTTTAGTATTTTTAGGGAAATGATGAAAATAACCAATAACTATTCCCTTACTCCAACAATATTCAAGTAAGGAAATTAAATTAACTTTTGGATAATTTTTTAAAATCTCTGTTCTAATTTCTTCAACATTTGTAGGTAAGGATGTAACATTAACATCTGTCCCACAAGCGATTAATTCAGCTACTCGACTAGCTAAAGCTTGAGCAACATAAGGATAATCATTATTTTGGCTATTATGCTGCTTAAATTTGGTAGCAGGAGGAGTATTAAACTTGATTTTTTCTTCTGGTACTAACAAGGATTTTAAATCAAGGTTAAGGTTATCAGCAATATAACCAGCACCTTCTAGCACAGCAAAGTGCTTATTATTGAGTTCATCATTCCACCAACTTGGTAAACCGTTTTCTCTCACATAGTCCTGGTTCAAGCCAATGGAGGAAAGTTTAGCATAGAGGTAAGACATGGTAAGTGTTTCTGTCATTGTCTTATCCTCCTTTGTTGATGTTAAAAATTAAAGCTTTATCTTAGTTTTAGTCTGTTATTAGTATCTTAACCTCCATTATAAATCCTTTTAGACAATTTTTAACATAATTTTATCAAAAGCCTGTAATTACCCAGCTATGTAAATAATGTTCAGTTACTCAAAATATATATGATAGATCCGTATTTCTTTATACTCTTATTTTTCAAAGAGAGCATAACCTATTCCTTTTGATAACTTTTGATTGAGTAAATTCAGTCATGAGTAAGAGGGATATCAGGTAATAAAAACATAACATTGTGATTAAGAAATAATATAAAATAGCTTTGAGGGTGAATCTAATGGTTCTTTACAAACTACAAGATTTCGAGCCTAACTACCGCGAGACTTTTGAAGGTAAAGATATTAAAGGTTCGGGAGTATATAGAGAAGGAACAGATGAAAAAATTGGTACAGTCAATGATGTTTTAGTGGATGAAGAAGGTCATTTTCGCTATTTAGTAGTTGATTTAGGCTTCTGGATTTTTGGTAAAAAAGTATTGCTACCAATTGGACGCACCCACATTGACACTCCTAGCGATCGCGTTTATGTTATTGGTTTAACAAGGGAGCAAGCTGAAAATTTACCTGAGTTTAACGAAGACCTCATTTTAAATCATGATTACGAGGAACGAGTGCGGGGAATTTACCGGAGTTCAGGACGTACCTCAACTGTTGAAACATCAACACCTGTGGAATCTTCTACACCTCTAGAATCACCAGGAAGAGTAGCAACAACCGCTCGACCAACAACAACACCAACTTACAGTAGAGATACCTATAGCTACGAAAATGAGCCTGAGTTGTTTGGTTTAAATGATCGAAATCATCAAACTTTAAAATTGTACCAAGAAAGGCTAATTGCTAATAAACATCGTCGCAAAGTAGGAGAAGTAGCTGTTGGTAAACACGTGGAAACGGAAACCGCAAGAGTTAGTGTACCAACAGAAAGAGAACACGTAGTAATTGAACGTGTTACTCCTGAAGATGCAGGTAGAACCGTTCCTGCTAGTGAAGCTAACTTCCGCGAAGGTGAAGTTGCACGGATGGAAATTTACGAAGAAACTCCAGAAATTCGCAAAGAAGCATTTGTTCGTGAAGAAGTTAGAGTCAAAAAAGTTGTAGAACAAGAAACAGTTGAGTCTCAACAAACAATACGTCGTGAAGAGTTAGATGTCAATGCTCCTAATTTGCCAATTGAAGAAAGATAAAATCAAATAGAAAATGAACTGCATTCGCGTAGCGTCCCATAGGGATAGGGGCAAAGGACGCGAAGAAATAACAGATTAAACAGTTTCTCTCACTAATTCGTAATTCCTGAAAATATCTGCCGATAATAATTGGGAATTACGAATCATCAATAATCTTTGGAATAACACACAATAAATTATATGTCTGAATATTTAATTAGGGAAACATCTGGGGATGAAAAACAAGTTATTAGCTGTGTTAATTCAGCCAATCTCGCAGAAATTACCCAAGAAGAAATTATTCCTCTTTTAGAAGAAAGATTAATCGTTAATGCTGGTAAAAAGAAAGTAGGGGAAGTAATTGTTCGCAAAGAAATTGAAATACAGATGATCGAAGTTCCTGTGAAAAGAGAAAAATTGATCGTTGAACAAGTTAGCCCAGAACACCGACAACTGGCAGAAATTGATTTAGGTCAAGGGGAGATTTCTGGGGTTGAATTAACTAACGGTGAAAAATTACAATCTGCCAATTTTAACGGTGGTTTAATGGTGAGTGGTGAATTTAGTTCACCAAAAGTTGCTAGTTTACTTTTAAATGCGATCGCTCTAGAAAAACATCATGGATGTCACAAGGTTAAAATAGCAGTTTTGGTAGAAAATGAATCACAAAAACAAAAGTATCAAGAATGGTTTAATCGTTGTTCTCAAGGTGAAAAACCACAACGATAAAAATAGTTTTTTACTCCTACTTTAGAAAAGAATAAAATCACTTGTCACTGCTAATTTAAATTAACTTGTGGCATATATTGTCTGCGTTTATTTATTGCCAAGAATAAAACCAAAAATGTCAGCATCCCTGCTAAATATAAAGGATAACCATAGGTAACAGGATTAGATTGTTTGACTATCATTCCAGCAATCACCGGACCAATACCGTTAGAAATGCTTAAATAAGAGGCATTTAAGCCCATAGCAGTTCCTTGTTCTTGTGGTTCGGCATTGAGAGAAATCAAAGTGGTAATCATGGGTTGCACTAAAGAATTGAAAACGGAAAATAATATGCTGACAATCACAAAATAAGTGATAGTTGGCCAAATGGGCATTAAAACAAAAGATAAACTGCGGAAAAATAACCCTAAAAATAATATATACACTACATTAAATTTGCGGTTGAGAATAGACACACCCCAGGTTTGCATAATTACGGCTAGAACACCAAATAGTAAAAACATCAATGTTAAGGACTGACTCGTTTGATTTAAAACTCGAATAAAATATGGTTGAAAAGCATAAGTAAACATCGTAAATGTTGTACCAGTGAAAAAATTTATTATTACTAAAATACCTACTCCTGGTATAGTTAAACCTGTGATTAAATTTCCTAAACCTAAATCAAATATATTACTTGATTTTACTGCTTTATTCTTTAAAGTTTCTGGTAAAAAGAAGGTGGTCATTAACAAAGCTATCAGAGCAATTCCAGCAGAAACTAAAAAGGCAGTTCCTAAAGAAATTTGCTGTGCTAATAAACTGGTAGCCGGTCCTAATACAAAGCCTAAACCCATTGCTGCTCCATAAATTCCAAACCCCTGAGCGCGATTTTTAGTGCTGGTAATATCCGAAATAATTGCCTGAGCGACTGACATATTACCACCAGTAATGCCATCCATGAATCTTGCTAAAAACAGAAAAAATGCCGTAGTTGCATTTCCAGCGATTAAGTTAGCAATTACAGTTCCAGTTAAACTGACGATCAATAAAGGTTTACGTCCAAAGCGATCAGAAAGTTTGCCAATTATCGGAGTTGCAAAAAACTGAGCAATGGAGTAAGTCGAAAATAATAAACTGGTTTGAAAATCACTTAGACCAAATTCTTTCCCATAAAGATAAATAATAGGAATTAAAATTGTAAAGCTGAGGGAATTAATAAAGGCAATTAAGGCAATAATCCAAAAATGGCGATTCATCTCTAAAAACCTCATGTTTAAACCCCATATATACTAACAGTAAAGGGTAATAGGGAACAGAAAACCAGTTATCTAATTAATTCTGTCTCATTACAAAAAAAGGAACAGATGAAAAACTAAAGTTTCGGAGTTTAAGAGGATGTTTGAAAAGTATCAGAGTTAATCGAGATACCCCAACTCCCCTTTTTAAAGGGGGATTTAGGGTGATCTGGGGGTGTCATATTCCACACGAAAAAGTTTTAGAGGGTGTTTGAAAAGTTTTGAGGAGTCAAAATTTATGCTAATCGCCTGAGCATGATACGGATCATAACTAGATAGATAAAAGTCTCAGAGGTTTCAGGTAATAACTCGTAGTCTCTGACTAACCGACGACAACCCTAACGCCTTCAGCGACGCTACGCGAACAGCCAGCCAAAAGTACGTTCTACAACCCATCGCTTTTTGAGTACCACAAAACTTTTAGTTTGCTGGGGTCGTAGCACTACCTGAACAATCCAACGGCAAACGTCCATCACCCACCGTCAGCCCAAATAGTCGTCAATCGAGAAACTTGAGTGCCCATATCTTTGACACGCTTGAGTGCTTGTTTAGCCCTTGCTCGCTCTGGCATCTTATACTAAACGCGGTTTAATCATTTGATTCTGTGGGTAAGGATTTAGCATTGCTAAATCCCTACAAATCTGGGTTTTTCGTAATTTTGGAAAAGTCCATGTCCCAACCGTTTTTAGTATAGCTACCGTGTACACTTTGACCTTTTATATCGTAAGTAATTATCCGAATTTAATATTATTCTTTGTCCTCAAAATTAACATCTTGATAAATGTCAACTAAACTAATTTCAAAATCCAAATGCTGTAACTTTACAATATCATCTTCAGATTTATATTCTCTAAAAATCCATTCTCCCTCATTAGTTTTGCTATAGTGCATTACTTGATATTGATTTTGTTCCACTAAAACATATTCTTTAAATTGAGGAATGGAACGATAAAAATTAAATTTATCACCTTGATCATAATTTTTAGTTAACTTAGATAAAACTTCAATAATTAACAAAGGATTAGTAATAGTAGTATTATTTTTACCTGTATAACTAGTCTGACCATCAGTTACAATCACATCAGGATAGGTATACTTTCTATATTCAGGAATCCATAAACGTACATCTCCAATAAAAACACGATTTTGTTTTTTTCTAATAGCATATAATAAAGATGCTGCATAGTTCAGCGCAATTTGATTATGGTTTGTACTTCCACCCGTCATAGGAATTATTTCTCCATCCCGATATTCGCTTTTATAAAGTGCTTTTTCTTCTAACTCTAAATATTCTTCAGGTGTATAAGTATGCTTACGAGTTTCTACTTGCATATTATTTTCCTTAATTTAGTTAATTGCCGAGAATGAAGGACAAAGCCTAAAACTTCATCCTTCACCTTTTAATTATGCTTCATCCAAAGCTGCAATACCGGGTAATACCTTACCTTCCAACAACTCCAAACTAGCACCACCACCAGTAGAAATGTGGCTCATTTGATCAGCTAAACCAACCTTTTCTACAGCCGCTACAGAGTCACCACCACCGATAATGGTAGTTGTGCCGGTTTTGCCAATTTCTGCTAGAGTATGGGCGATCGCTTCCGTACCCGCAGCAAATTTATCAAACTCAAACACACCCATAGGCCCATTCCAAATCACAGTCTTACAATCAGCCAAAGCCGCTTGGAACACCTTGATAGAATCGGGACCAATATCTAAACCCATACCATCAGCAGGGATATTCTCAATGCTGACAGTGGTAGCATTAGCGTCAGGGGCAAACTTATCAGCCGAGACAATATCTGTCGGTAGTAACAAAGCCACACCGCGTTCTTTAGCCTTAGCTTCCAAAGCCTTCGCCAATTCCAGCTTATCTTCTTCTACCAAAGACTTACCAACACTCAAACCACGGGCTTTGTAGAATGTAAAAATCATCCCACCACCAATGATCAGCTTGTCGCACTTCTCCAACAGAGTTTCAATTACGCCGATTTTGCTGGAAACCTTAGAACCGCCGATAATAGCCGCCAAAGGACGCTTAGGTTCTTCAATAGCACTTTGTAAGTATTGCAATTCCTTCTCCACCAAATATCCAGCCACAGAAGGACTCAGATATTTAGTCACACCTTCAGTAGAAGCATGGGCGCGGTGGGCAGTACCAAAAGCATCATTTACATAAAAATCAGCATTAGCAGCTAACTTTTGGGCAAATTCAGGATTATTTTTCTCTTCTTCTGGATAAAAACGGACATTTTCTAACAACAGCACCTGGCCATTTGCCAACGCGCCAACCTTAGCTGCCACATCATCACCAATACAGTCATCAGTTTTAACGACTTCTTGCCCCAACAACTCAGAGAGACGTTTAGCAACAGGAGTGAGAC
Source organism: Cronbergia sp. UHCC 0137 (assembly GCF_034932285.1). Taxonomy (NCBI): domain Bacteria; kingdom Bacillati; phylum Cyanobacteriota; class Cyanophyceae; order Nostocales; family Nostocaceae; genus Cronbergia; species Cronbergia sp. UHCC 0137. The sequence goes on along the minus strand of NZ_JAYGHC010000035.1, from coordinate 30,401 downwards.
GCAATTTCTCATCTACACCCTTGGGACGACCGAAATGGCTGGCTAAAATCACCTTAGCGCCCTTTTTGGTCAAATCTTGGATAGTTGGCAGCGCGGCGCGAATGCGAGTATCGTCAGTAATGTTGCCTTGATCATCCACAGGAACGTTGAAATCAACCCTTACTAAGGCACGTTTACCAGAAATATCCGCCGCAGATAAACTTGCTAAACTTTTTTTGGACACAGCTAAATCCTCCTGATTGCCTTTTTGTTATTGTTTTGAAAGTATAACCATCCAGATTTTACCGGACTCAGGCCTGTAGAGGTGATTTTATGTTTAAGACTGTTCTATTTCCCATTGATCATAGTCGGGAAGCCAGGGAAGCCGCCGATGTGGTGGCTAACCTAGTTCAACTGTATCAAAGTCGTTTGGTAATCCTGTCGGTAGTTGAAGAAGCCAGTACCGATCCCATGCTGTCACCAGAAATAGTTGCTAAGTTGTTAGCAAATGCCCAAACTTTATTTTCTCAGCAGGGAATTAACGCTGAAGTTCTAGAAAGACAAGGTAAAGTAGCCTTTACCATCTGCGATGTTGCCGATGAAATCGAGGCTAGTTTAATTATTATGGGCTGTCGGGGATTAGGCTTAACCGATGAAGGTGCAACCGATAGCGTGACAACACGGGTAATTAATCTTTCCCCTTGTCCAGTCTTGATTGTCCCTTAGTATATACAAAATAGCGGAATCATTTGATTTTACGTGTATACACAAGTCTTATCAAGTTCCCTAACAGCGTTTAGATTCCCCCTAACCCACCTTGAGAAAGGAGGAGATTTTCTTAAATTCCCCCTTGAAAATGGGGATTTAGGGCGATAAAATCACAGTAGCCTTCAAAAAGTGGGCTAGGGGGGGATCTAAAGATTTTGGATATATAACTAATGACTGTTAAAACATCCTCTTACAGATCATGGTTAAACAAGAATCATCAAAACAAGTATGGTTATGCTGCAACCCTTTTAGGGGATGACTTGTATTGTCACCAACCTATTTGTGAACTAGCTCTAAAACAAGGTTATAATTTTATTTTTGTTTGTCTGGAAACATCACATAAAACTTTGTATGAATGGCTAGAATTTTTAGAAAGGAGTGGAGAAGTTACAACCATTGAAAAGAAACCATGGGATTGATACAAGGTTTCTACTTAAATTAAGAGAATTTTATCTTATTTTTTTCAAAATGAGAATTGCTGTATTATCGAACTATAACAAAGAAAGTTGAGTATCTGCGTGATTAACCACATAAGCAACTCGCTTTTCTATTTTTGTTTTTATTACTTTTCCTTCATTTATAGCTCTTACTAACCAATCTTCCATCTGTACTTTTCTCACTTGTAGAGAGTCCGCAAGAGATTTTGCATCCTGGGGTTGCTGTAAATGATTGAGAATTACGGGTAAAACAACGTTATAAATATCTTTAGGAATAGTTGTTAAATCTTGGGGAATATTATTAACATTTTGTTCTGGTTGTTTTGTGATTATTTCCTTTTTTACAACTTCAAAATTAGCAATAGTTTCTGTTAACATTTGTCGCAAATTACCATTTTCAACTTCTGAAGGAAACGGTTTTGCACCTTGATTATATAATTGCTGATTTCCTTCTGGTACTGGAGAGTTCATTTTTACAAATACAGGAATTTCTTTCAGCTTAGATAATGCTTCTACCGCACCAGCCCAAGTTCCACCTTTACCAAAAGTAGAATTAACAACTAAGGCATAATCTGCTAAACTATAAATATATTTATTTCGTCCCATTGCGTTACCTGTGTTAAAACCAGCATCAGGATCATAACTAGAAATTAAAGTTAATCTACCTTCTTGAATACTAGAACGATATTTACTATTTACTGCTGCTTTAGTCAAACTATCAGCTAACACACCAACAGACGTTCCTCCATGATCTAAAATACCTAACATTGATTCTTGATCTATCCCTCTCGCACCACCAGAAATAACTTGTATGTTTTGTTGAGAACAAGTTTGAGCAACTTTGCGTGTGTAATGAATAATATCCTCATCTACATCACGAGAACCTACAATTGCTAATCCCCCTAAAGATAATAATTCTGTATTTCCAACACCATAAATAATCGCTGGTGCTGAATGTTTCAATATTTGCTTAAAACGTTTGGGATATTTAGCGTCACTGCGTCCCAATATCCATAACCCGCGACTTGTCCATTTTTCCACTGCAAAACTTAACATTGCACCCCGTTGTAATAAAGCTAAAAGCCTATCAGGGTTAAGTTTATTGTTAGTTATTTTTTGTAACTGTGCTTTTGCTGTTGTTTCCAATAAATCTGCTGGACGCATTTGATTTTCTCGCAACCAATCTGTTAACGAGTTATATTCCCCTAAAGTCAGGGGTAATGGTTCTATTTGGCGATTTTGTCCAAAACTGGCACACAACAGCAAAATGGCTTGAGTATCTGGTGCTAGGATATGATTTAACATAATTTTCTAATCCGATTGACCTAATGAATTAAGAGCTAATGCTACAGGATAAACTAATCCACTTCCAGCATTACGCAAAAGTGCTGCAATGACAGTAAAAGTCCAACGGGAATCTACCATATCATCAATTAAGAATACATTACCACTCATGCCTTCCCAAGAATCAATTGCAAAAGATCCATCTAAATTATGAGCTTGTTGATAACTGTTACTCATCTTTTTTTGATACTGAGTTTGACGAATTTTGCGGACAATAGGTTTAAATGGTAAGCCTAATTTCTCCGCTACTCTTTGTGCAAAGTTAGGTACAAGTTCTGGACGATTTAAGGAAGGAACGCAAGTTACCCAAGTTGGAAAAGGTTGAAGTTGCCAACTTTGAATCATATCAAAAATAGCTTGCACCAGTGCATCATCAAAATGGTTATCTCGATATTTTCCCTGCTTGACTAATTCTCCCCAACCTGCATCACCCCATAGAGATAATGCTCTTCCTGCTTCTGCTTTTAAATTGTCTTTAATGTTTCCAGAAAACCCATAGATGTGTAATGATTCTTTAATCCACTTTTTGCGCGGTTCAATAATTTGGTTGCTCCGACGTAAATATAAAATTGCTTGATTTACAAATTCATCTGCAAAATTTTCTGGCAATAATGGCTTACCCAAACATATAGCACATTTACCACATTCTTCTGGATTTGGATCATCTAATTCTGCTGCTAAAAAAGCCATTAAACATTGTTTACTTTGCATATAATCTGCCATTCGCTGTTGTTCATGTCGGCGAATTTGGGTGAGTGCTTCAGTTTTTTGATGATCAATTTGATAGTTGACTGGGTTAGCATACCATTTAGAATCTATCTTAGTGACAGGTGTGGGAAATTCCAAAGATAGTAGTTTCAAAACTTTATTAATTTGTCCTTGAGCAAGATTGATTTGTTGTTCTATTTGGTTAACAGAAATTCCATTTTTAGCAGAATTAATTACCGCCAATACCTGTTCTGTATGTCTTTGAGCAGGAAAGGCTGTATTAATGAAGTAGTTAGTAATTTCTTCATCTTCATCACCACTTAACAGAATACCATAAGCTGTTTCTACTGCTCTACCTGCTCGTCCTACTTGCTGATAATAGTGGACAACAGAACCAGGTCTTTGGTAATGAATAACAAAACCTAAATCTGGTTTATCAAAACCCATTCCTAAAGCAGTTGTTGCTACTAATAGTTTAATTTGATTATTAAGTAATTCGTCTTCTAATGCTATGCGAACTTCAGTATCTAAATCTCCATAATAGGCTTTAGCATTAATACCTTGGGTTTTTAACCAATCAGCAACTCTTTGAGCGTCTCTTACCGTTAATGTGTAAATAATACCACTTCCAGGTAACTGAGGGAGATGTTGAGCTAACCATGCTAATCTTGCTGCTTGACTAGGAAGATAAATGTTTTGTAAACGCAAACTTTTTCTAGTTAAATCACCTCTATAAATACGAAGATTTGCTCCTAATTGAGCTTTAATATCATCAACCACTCGGTTGTTAGCTGTAGCGGTTGTAGTCAAAACCGGAATATTTTCTGGTAATGCTTGTAAAATTCTGACAATCCGGCGATAATCAGGACGAAAATCATGTCCCCAGTCAGAAATACAATGCGCTTCATCAACTACAAATAAACCAATTTTTTTAGATAATGGCAAAAGAATGTTTTCTCGAAATTCCTCATTAGCTAATCTTTCAGGGGAAATTAGTAGAATATCTACTTTATTTGCTAACAACTTTGTTTCTACAAGTCTCCAATCATCTGTATTACTAGAGTTAATTGTTTCGGCTTTTATACCAATACGTTGTGCTGCTGTGATTTGGTTTCGCATTAATGCTAAAAGAGGAGAAATCAAGAGAGTACAACCAGCACCTTGATCTCTTAATAAGCGAGTTGCTAAAAAATAAACTAGACTTTTTCCCCAACCTGTGCGTTGAACGACGAGTAACCGCGATCGCTTCAGTAGTAGTTCTTCAATAGCTTCCCATTGTCCATGACGAAAATCGGCTTTTGGGTTATTCAAAGCCTGACGGAGAAGCAATAATGCTTTTTCTTTGAGTATGGTTGTCATATATGCTGAGTAGCTATTTATTATCTGATTTTAGCATTAAGTATAACTACCACTGTTTATGTGAAGACTATTCAAGAAACCAATTTTCATCTAGAATTTGTGCTAATGAACCAATCGGAATAAGAGGGAATTTATCAAAAGCAAGTTGAGAGCGATCGCTTACTTCTAATCTAGCTTCTTGATCACAACTTTTGTACTTTCCTGAGTGGCGATCGCTCATGATTAATGCCACCATATAAAAGAGTGCTGACTTGTTAGTTCGCTCTTTTAATTCACTCTCTTTGATTTGAAAGTAAAATAAGCTACTTAAAAATAAAATTAATCAACTAAACCCCTATAGATACGTTGTCAATTACTGGAGTTCGGGTGCTATTCTGATACTCTCGGTAAGGACAGATAAAATTATGGCTCATCTGCCGTTGAAATTTACTTAAATTATAGTATAAATTTAAT
>NZ_JAYGHC010000035.1:18726-25160 GCF_034932285.1 Cronbergia sp. UHCC 0137 | reverse complement strand
CCCTAATTACTGTAGTGAATCTTATTTCTTGATCATTAATGTTCAATTAAAACATTTAATTTACATTAATTACAACCAATGGTTTTTACTGAATAGATAGTAGCTAATAAAAATAAAGAATTTTAGCAGCAATTTAATCAATTTTTCAATTTAACCTGTTATATAATCGAGGAAATCGTTAACTTATATGGCTCTCGTATTAGCTTAATAATTAAATAATCTCCCAAAACCCAATCAGGTTTATTTACCAAAATCAAGCACCAAATAAGTGCATGAGAATCAATTGTTTGTAGGGAGAAGACCATATAAATTTAGGATAATTCATCATGTAGTCCCATTGGTTAGACTATGATTTGCTGCTTAAATCCCGATTGTCAAAATCCTCAAAATCCTGATGGAAAGCAGTTTTGTCTAAGTTGTAACACCCCTTTAGTGTCACTTTTACGAAATCGTTTCCGCGTCATTCGCGTACTTTCCGATGAAGGGGGATTTGGTAGAACTTATCTATCAGAAGATACAGATAAATTAAATGAACTTTGTGTGCTTAAACAATTAGCACCAAAATTTCAAGGAACTTGGTCACAAAAGAAAGCAATGGAGTTATTTGCTCAAGAAGCAAAGCGACTTCAACAACTAGGAGAACATCCACAAATTCCCACTTTGATAGCGTATTTTGAACAGGACGATTGCTTGTATTTGGTACAACAATTTATTAATGGACAAAATCTGTTAGAAGAGTTATATATCCGCAAAACATATAAAGATTGGGACATTCAATCTTTGTTACTGGATTTATTGCCAATTCTTAAATTTATCCATGATTGGGGGGTTATTCATCGAGATATCAAGCCAGAAAATATTATTCGGCGTAAAAATGACGGTAGATTGGTGCTGATTGATTTCGGGTCTTCTAAACAATTAACGGCAAAAGTGCATAAAAAAAATGGGACATCAATTGGTTCCCATGGTTACTCTTCTATTGAACAAATTAGAGATGGTAAAGCTTTCCCTTCTAGTGATTTATTTAGTTTGGGTGCTACCTGCTTTCATCTATTAACAGGAATCTCACCTTTTCAACTGTGGATGGAGCATGGATACGCTTGGGTAAACGATTGGCAGCGTTATTTACGTTGTCCTTTAAGTACAGAATTAACTCAAGTTCTCGATAAATTGTTGCAAAAAGATATTAAAAACCGTTATCAATCAGTGGATGAAGTAATTAGGGATTTGGCAAAGAAGAAACCACTTGCATTATCAACAAAAAGTAATTCACCGATTAAAACCAAACAGTTAGATAACTATCCCCAAAAATATATTCTGCTCAGAAATTTGGTGTTATTAATTGGCACAGTTGTATTTTTAGGTCTGGGAGAATCTAGTTATAGATTATTTAATCATCTACAAACGGATTTCTCTTCTAGGTTGAATCTACCTCAAAACCATAATGATGTGCTGGTTGCTAATTCCCCCAGGCAATTTTTAGGGAAAATTTCGTTAATTAAGACTCTCTCAGCAAAGGATGATTCGGTTTCGGCTGTAGCTATTAATGCCGATACTCAAATAATTGCTAGTAGTGGTGATTGTGTGGTGGGTAGCAGACTAAAGTGCAATGATCTGGCTGGAGGTGACGCTAAGAAAAAGTATCACAGGATTAAATTATGGAATTTCACCACAGGACAGGAACTTGCTGTCTTACAAGGACATTCTCAACGGGTGAATGTGGTAGCGATTAGTCCCAATGGCAAAACTTTGGTTAGTGGAAGTGATGATAAAACTATTAAGGTCTGGAATTTAACCACTAAAAAGCTAGTTTATACTTTAACAGGTCATAGTGATTCTATTCACGCTTTAGCGTTTAGTACAGATGGTAAAACTTTGGTGAGTGGTAGCGATGACCATAATATCAAAGTGTGGAATTTGGTAACGGGACAGCTACTTCATAACCTCAGAGGTCATTCTTACTGGGTGCGTTCTGTTGCTATCAGTCCCAATGGTTTGATTGTTGCTAGTGGTAGTTTTGATAAGACTATTAAATTGTGGAATGTCGCTCAGGAAAAGTCAATTCATACCCTTACACCCAATTCGCAAACGGTGACATCTGTGGCTTTTAGTCCTGATGGTCAAATTTTAGCTAGTTCCAGTCGCGATCGCACTATTAAATTATGGAATATGGGTACAGGTGCAGAAATTCGCACTCTCCCATCACGGGACAATACTGTAGCGATCGCTTGGAGTAAAGATGGTAAAATTCTAGCCAGTGGCAACCGCGATCGCACGATTAAATTATGGAATGTTGCCACAGGTGAAGAACTCATCACTCTCACCGGACATACTCACCCGGTTACATCACTCGCTTTTAGTGCTGATGGTAAAACCTTGATCAGTAGTGGTGAAGATAATACTATTAAAATTTGGCAGATTTCTAGTTGATTTCCCTGTTTTTAGATCCTTTTTAGGAATGGGCGAGCCAGCAAAAAGCTTGATATTGACTTTGCATCTACTGGTTGTCCCTCTAAAATAGCTGTTTCCAGTTCTTCCGGGGTGAAAAATACCACTTCTATATCTTCGTCTCCGTCTTGTGCTGGTGGTGTTTCTAGTTTTTCCAAATCTCTAGCCATAAAAGCATAGATTATTTCATCAGAATAACCCGGTGCCAGGAAAAACTCTCCTAATTTATCCCACTTGTGAGCGAAATATCCTGTTTCTTCAGCAATTTCTCTTTGTATGGTTTGTAAGGGATTTTCGCTGAGTTCTACTGTACCTGCGGGAAACTCTAATATTCTTCCCTGAACTGCAAACCGATACTGTCGGACAAGGATCAATTTACCATCTGACGTTAATGGTACAGCCAAAGCGCCACCTGGATGGCGAATACACTCCCATTCCCCTTCTGCTTTATTGGGTAAGCGCAAGCGATTGACTTCAAAATTAAACTTGCGTCCTTTATGGAATAAGCGTTGTTTTAGTAACTGTGGTAATTCTCTACCTACTGGCATAGTTAAATTTTTTTTATTGATCAATACACAGGATATCTACTTTAACTGTTTAGTGTAATCAGTGTGATTTTGTATTTGACTGTATTTAAGAATGATATAGCAGGAGTCAGGAGTCAGGAGTCAGGAGTCAGGAGAAAAACTAGCTTTGTGTATAGGTTTCAATTTAAGTTCTGTACCTCATTGATCTACTATCTGCTGTAATATAATTGTACATCGCTACAATCTATTCCCTTGAGTAGACTTTCAATGGTCTGTTCAGAAACAGGGTGTATCCAAGTGGGGGCTATTTCTGCCAGAGGGACTAATACAAAACCTCTTTCCTGCATCCCAGGATGGGGGATCTGGAGATTGGGCTGATCTAAGATTAAGTCATCATATAACAATAAATCTAAATCTAGGGTTCTCGGACCCCAATGTAGTTGACGAACACGGCCAAATCTTTGTTCAGTCGCTAACAATGTTGCTAACAATGCCTGGGGTGACATTTCTACTTCCAGTATTACACAGCCATTTAAGTAATCTGGTTGGGGTGGACCCATGGGTTTGGTTTTGTACCAACTAGATTTGGCTTCTAGGCTGATACCTGCTGTTTTTTCTAAAATTTCTAAGGATGCTTCTAAAATTTCTAGAGATTCACCCATATTACTACCAAGAGCGATCGCACTTCGAGCCAATTTTTTAGCCAGCCTTTCTCCATACAATTGGGTGGGCAGGGAACATTCCGTTTTTTCCCCTTCTGACTCCTCCTAATATGTTGTTTTTGTAAAGAACATAATTTAGAACTGAATCTATTTGATTGCTTATGGGATACTATTATAACGCATTGAAAATCTTTAACATAGCCAGGCTGTAACTACATTTGGTTAACAATTAATAAATCTTAATTTAATCCAAATAAAAATACAGCTATTACCCCTGGGTAATGATCAAGAAAAACAGCCATGGATTTTTCTTTTTTACCCTCCATACCTTAAATTGGTCCTTCATGAAAACTTACCCCCCCAAAATGCTGGTAAAAGCACAACAGTTAATCAGTCAAATCACAACCGGCTCCTTGGGAATGGTTGTTAGAATTGTTAACAGCGATAAACCGTTTTATCGACGTGTGTGGTTTTGGGCCGGTTTGAGTCTAGGTGGTGGGATCATAGCTTGCAATTATGCAATCGGAGAAATAGAAAGCACTTTACCAGATAGAGGGCAACTCAAAGCGATAGTCCGAGAGCAAACCTTGACTATTAAAGCTGCCGATGGTAGAGTTCTGCAACAGCAGGGAGAAGCAACCAGAGAACAACTCAAGCTAGAGCAGATACCAGATACCCTTAGACAAGCTTTCATTGCCTCAGAAGACCAAAGGTTTGAACTCCACAACGGTATAGATTTAGTCGGGATTTTTAGAGCAGCTTTGAGTAATTTGCGATCGCAGAACATCGTCGAAGGTGGTAGTACCATCACCCAGCAGGTAGCGCGAATCCTCTTTCTCAAACCAGAACGTTCAATTTGGCGAAAACTTCAGGAAATGCGGTTAGCCCAGAAATTAGAAAAAGAACTAACGAAAAGACAGATTTTAGAACGTTATCTAAATTTAGTTTACTTAGGTTCTGGGGCTTACGGTGTAGCTGATGCAGCTTGGGTGTACTTCGGCAAATCTTTAGATCAACTCACCTTGTCAGAAATGGCAACCATCGCAGGACTAGCCCCTGCCCCGAATCTTTACGCTCCAGATAATAATCCAGAGTTGGCAATACTACGGCGAAATCAGGTATTGCAACGGATGGAAGCAAATGGAATGATTATAGCAGAGGAAAGAAAAGCTGCATCACAAGAAGCATTAAAACTTAATAGTAAATTACCCAAACGCCTACAAGTAGAGTTTCCCTACTTTACCAGCTATATTCAACAGGAGTTGCCTAAATATGTGAGTCCTGATGTGTTGGCAGTGGGGGGGTTAGTGGTAGAGACTAGCTTAAATCCTACTTGGCAAGAAGCAGCAGAAAAGGCAGTTAGCAAAACGTTAAGAAATGAAGGCCGTTGGCAAAACTTTAAGGAAGCGGCTTTAGTAGCAGTGGACCCCCGGAACGGTGAAATTAAGGCGATGGTAGGGGGGAAAGACTTTAGTAAAAACCAATTTAATCGCGTTACCCAAGCCCAGCGTCAACCAGGATCGACATTTAAGGGCTTTCTCTATGCTACAGCGATCGCGACTGGCAAAAGTCCAAATCATAGTTATGTAGACGCACCTTTTGTAGTCGATGGTTACGAACCAAAAAACTACGGTGAAAAATTCTCTGGTTCAATGACCATGAGAGATGCCCTGACAAAATCAGTTAATGTCATCGCCGTCAAGGTATTGTTAGATGTAGGATTTGAGCCAACAATTAAACTAGCTCAGAAAATGGGGATTAAGTCTCAATTAAAACCCACCTATTCTTTAGCTCTTGGCTCCAATGAGGTAAATCTGCTAGAATTAACCAGTGCTTACGGTAGCTTTGCCACCCAAGGATTACATACAGAAGTTCATGGTATTACTCGCATTTTTAACCGTCAAGGTGAGGTAATCTGGTCAGCCAAGTTTAAACCAGAAAGAGTATTAGATGCTGACAGTGCTGCGATTATGACCTGGATGTTACGCAACGTAGTCGAAAATGGAACTGGTGCTGCGGCTCAATTAGGTAATAGACCAGTAGCCGGTAAGACTGGAACTTCTGATGAAGCCCGCGATTTGTGGTTTATTGGTTATATTCCCCAAGTTGTGACCGGCGTTTGGTTAGGTAACGATAATAACCGCCCTACCTATGGGAGTAGTGGCAGTGCTGCTTCTACCTGGCATGAATTTATGGAAACAGTGGTAGAAAAAATGCCCGTGGAAAAGTTTCCTCCCCGTCCTAAATTAAGAGGTCGCAAAGCTAGTATTAAAGCTCAACCAATTAAAAAATCTAGACGAACTTTAGTTGTTGCGAGTTCTAGGGAAGAGGAAGCTACAGAGAATACCAGTTCTAATTCATCGAGAAGACGTAGAAGGAGAAGAATTTCCTCCGTTGTAGAGCAGCCTACAAATCATACACCAAGAAGAAGAAGAAGACGCTCTTCTGAATCAAGTAGTTCAACATCGACTTCAACACCATCCCGTTCCAGACGACGCAACAGCAACACAGAATCCAGTTCTCCTCCAGTTAGAAACAATTCCTCTGGTTCTACTTCAGCACAACCCTCTTGGAGAGAAAGACTTAAACCAGGTTCTTCAGGAGAATAGGATCGGAATTTAAAGATGGGAAATGCGGGTAGTGGTAAAGAAGTAGTGATTTTTATCTGTCAAGGCTTTCAATGTCATAAAACCTTAAAATGAGAATTGCTGGAGTTATGTTCGTCAAAGTTAAAACAAATCCTTCGTTCTGTTAAAAATCGCACCTTTAATTAGGGGTTGCTGAAAAAGTCTTTTTG
>NZ_JAYGHC010000035.1:17656-18587 GCF_034932285.1 Cronbergia sp. UHCC 0137 | reverse complement strand
CGGACTGAAACTGTTGATATATCTAGGTTTTTGGTTTATATGCCTAACGGCACGCTACGCTATCAGCAAGCCCTAATTAAATCTTGAAATTATTATTACTTGATTTTTTATGAATGAATAGAAATCATTTTAATGCTTGGAGTGCGATGAATGGATCTTTCTGGTTTTTCATTAGTAACAAATTCTGTTGCCTCTACAGATAAAGCTGCTCCAATATGTAAAGCGTCCATTGCCCCTACTCCAAATTTACTTGATTGTTCATAAGCTGTAGCAATAATTGTATTTATATCCTTTGCCCAATAAGAAACTTCCTCAAAAAATGCTTCATAAAACTTAACTTCGCTTTTTTGGTGATTATAAATTGCTTTCGGTAATACTTCTAATTTAAGAAAAATACTAGAAGCAAATTCTCGGTTTTCGTTCTCCAGAATTTGTAAGGCTTTTTCAGCACTCTCTCCTTGAGAACGAGCAGCACAAATTAAAACACCAGCATCAATGAAAGTACGAATCATATCAGGTCTTCTCCATATCCACCTCGACGTTCTGCTTTCTCTTTGTCTGCTTCTTCAGCCGTTAATAAAGGTATACCAGAATCAATTATTTCTTGGCGGATTTTTCTTAACTTTTGACCCAATTTAGAACCGGATTGTTTTTGGTGTTTTAGAGAATCAATAAAAGCTAAAACTTTTGATTGTTCATCTGTATTTAAGTCTTGCCATTTATACAGTAGTTGTTCTGTAGTCATATTCTTAATTACTCCCGTTATTAACTGCGTGTTTAGAGTATTTAGTCATTATTACTGTCTGAATCAGACTATATTTTATAGGTAGGGCTTGCTGGAAAAGTCTTTTGGTTAGGGCTAGGAGTTAGGAGTCAGGAGTCAGGAGTCAGGAGTCAGCACTTTGGTTCGGCTGCGCTCACCAACCACGGC
>NZ_JAYGHC010000035.1:0-17589 GCF_034932285.1 Cronbergia sp. UHCC 0137 | reverse complement strand
TTTCAACGCTTATTCCTTGCACTTGATTCACCTTTTTCGCCTTCAAACCCTTGATGTATCTTCGTTTGAGATTTATATGCCTAACGGCACGCTACGCTATCAGCAAGCCATAGGTAGTCATGTGGAAGTAGTGATGTAAGTTGGTGTAAACCGCTTTGTATAGGGATAGAAAAGATAAAAATCACTATTCCTTTACCACTACCATTTTATATTATACCTCCTAGAATCTCCTTTGCTCCAAGGTGATAATGCTCGATTTTTACAGATGGTTACTAATCTAGTTTTACAGGGTCTTAAACAGTATGAACTTCTGGAGATGATGCACAATTAAATACTACATATAGCCAGTAATCCTCCTTTAATCTTTCTGACTCTTCTCGTTATCTTTCCAGTTGAGCAATTGCTTATTATAACCCATGCCCAAAGTCCTATTTTATCGTTGATTATTCTCATTAAAGATCGTTTATTGATAATTGAGCTTTATTTCAAAACCTGTATTATTTGGACTTTTCGGAATTTAACGGGAAAAGTCAGGAGTCAACTTGGGTTATGAATAATTAGAAGTATCTCCAGCGATAGGAAAAGCATAATCGGAAAACAGAGAGTAATTGTTATTGTTTTGGCTGGTTTCTTGATCTAAAACATTGACAACTTTGTGATAAATATCTTCTGCTTGTTGGGGTGAATCACCAATACTTGTTAATCCTAATTTACCAAACTGGGAAAGACAACCCATGAGGTGAAAGACTGTTCCTGTCTCTGTTCCACTATCAAAATGTAATCTGTAGTGGGCGATGATATCCATTAAATCGTTCGGTAATAATCCTCGATAACTGGGTTTTTGTAAATTGTCTGTGGCTGTGTAATATTTTGGTCTACCTTGCTGGCTGTAAAATAGCCCAGTGGATCGGTCATAGCGACCATTAGTTAATAATTTTAAGGTCATGAAGGGGTGAGTTGTTCCTCCTTTGCGGAGGTTGATTTCGATGGCTTGAATATCCCATTGATTGTTACCTTGGTCAACGGCGATAAAGTCTACACCAAATCTTTCTAACGCGCCTTTTTCTGCTAGTTTTTTACCTACTTTTAGTCCTAGTTCTTGTAATTGTAAACGGTATCTTTCATCAGCCGGAAAACGACAACCTAGATAAATTTGTCCGTCTGGTCCGCCAAGAATTTGGTCGTGGGTAGAGAGGATTTCTACTTCACCACTGGGGTTAATTCGTCCTTGGAAACTGGGCGATCGCTTGATTTCTCCTTCTACAAAAGCTTCAACGATCGCCCCTATCTCTGGGATACGCAGAGAAAAATTTGCCCAGGTTTCTTGTGTGGCTTGAAAGCGCAAGGTTGGGAAGCTATTAGCGATCGCACTAACTCTATCCTGATGAGAAGCTTTTCCTGGGGACGCATTGATCAATGGCCGCAGATCCAAAATTGCATTCCCTTCACCAGAAAGTCCTTGATTAAGTTTAACTACCATCCTTTGTAATGTCGGTTGACGTTCCCACAAATTAGCTGTTGCTGTGGCTAAATCGGCCGAATCCCAAACCTCTTCGCTACCATCGGGATGGGGGACACTACATTGGCTAAAAATTTGCCGACTACCACCTTTTGTTCCCCAAATTTGTAAATCAGGTGCAGCAGCATAGAGGGGTATATTCAATTGTAACGATAATTCTGCTTCCCAAAATGTGGAATTATAGCAAACCATAAAGGCTTTATCTATCCGTATGGCTTGACGGATTCGGGCTAATAACCGGGGACGTTCTAAAATTTTTTGACTTAGGGGTTTAAGGGAAGAATCATAGGTAGAAAGTAATAATAGGCGATGACGAGCATGAGAAAAGGGGATTCCTGGTAGTAGTTGTAGGTAATAATCAATGATGCTGGGGTGTAAGGGTGTTGATGTTAGGTAAATTAATCTTGTCCGGGGATTTCGTAACCGCATTAAGGAGAAAAGCAGCCTTTCTTCATAATGCTCATAACCTTCTACATTTTTTAATTCTTGGAAATCAATACTCACAGAAGGAATGATTAAAACATCGGTTTCACTGGTGTCAAATACCTCGGTTGATTTCCAGCGATCGCGCAGAGTTAATTGCAAATCATGAAACTTATCTACTTGATATAATTCGGAAATATTTAATGTCACCATAACCCATTCCTATTTTACTCCTGTTACTGTTTCTTTACCCAGACAAGGGTTTTATCTCATTTTATAACGTCATATTTCATACATTATATTTTATATGCTTCTATACCAAAATTGTAATTTCTGTTAATTAATTTTACGTCTTCCGAGTGAGGAAAATAGTAATTAGTTTATTTCTATAGCACGATAAACTCTCACAAAATAAAAGTTAATTTTAGGGCAGATGGTACGGAGTAATCCGACATCATAAGAGAGTTGTGTACTTGTTTTCAGTGGTTGGATTAACAGCGTGTTTTAGGTGTGGGGAGACCCATTCAAAAGCCACGCAAGATTGTCAGCCATGAGTGTAACTGGCAATCAGTCGCGGTGGAAAAGCCTAAACTTGTAGAGGACAAGTGGGAGCTAAAGCCAAAAATAAACCTTGGGTTGAACTTTCGATCTGAGGTTTATTTTTAAATTTACAGAAAATAATAACGGGAGTAATTAGTATGGCCAGAAAAACAACTCTACAACCCCCACAAACACAAGAACCACCAGGTTCAGAATCAGAAATGCAGCCCAAACCAAAATCAGAAAATGCTCATTATCAAGGTAGTGGTAAATTACAAAATAAAATTGCCTTAATTACCGGTGGAGACAGTGGAATTGGTCGGGCTGTAGCGATTGCCTTTGCTAAAGAAGGAGCAGATGTGGCTTTAATTTATTTGAAGGAACATGAAGATGCGAAAGAAACACAAGATTTAGTTGAACAACATGGACGTAAAGCGGTAACAATTGCGGGAGATATTACCGATGAAGCATTTTGTCAGCAGGTTGTACAACAAACAGTAGATGAGTTTGGTAAACTGGATATTCTGATTAACAATGCTGCTGAACAACATCCACAAGATAGCATTGAAAATATTAGTCAGGAACAATTAGAGAGAACTTTTCGCACGAATATTTTCTCGATGTTTTTTCTGACTAAAGCTGCAATCAAGCATTTACAACCGGGCAGTACAATCATCAATACTACATCGGTAACAGCTTATAAAGGCAATTCGCAATTATTAGATTATTCTTCAACTAAGGGAGCGATTGTTGCTTTTACTCGTTCTTTATCTCAAAATTTGATATCTAAAGGAATCCGTGTCAATGCTGTAGCACCTGGACCAATTTGGACACCGTTAATTCCTTCAACTTTCCCCGCAGATAAGGTTGCTAATTTTGGGAAACAAGTGCCAATGGAACGACCTGGACAACCGGAAGAAATTGCCCCTAGCTATGTATTTTTAGCTTCAGAGGACTCTTCTTATATGTCTGGTCAGGTATTACATCCCAATGGAGGAGAAATAGTCAATGGATAAAAAATGAATTAATGGCAAATTGCTGATCATCTCTAAGGAAACACAAGTACATTTATGAAGTTGACGACACGATTGCATGGTACAGAATTAGTCGATTGTGCTAGGGCAAATGCCAAGCAGGGAATAGAAATAGCTGCTTTTCAATGTGGCTATAATAATGACCTCAATGCCTTTACTCAAGAACTACGGCAAGCTTGCGAGAAGATGAATTTAAAGGTTAAGGAATTGAACGAATTGATTACAGATCAGGAAATGATCTTAAAGATGGGTACTGGTGAAATTATTGCACCGGATACGGCATCAAAACTTTAGTTTCGTTATTTTTTGTGGTGGGCATTGCCCACCCTACTAATGTAGCTAAGAAAATTTGGTTAGAAATTCTAAAAGTTTTTTAGTTTTTGGTGTCAATAGTGTGCGACGATAGGCATCAGCAGCTTTTCTAATTGCTTCAGCTTGAGTTGGGTAGGGATGAATTACACTACTTAATTTACTCAATCCTAATTGATGAGCAATGGCTGTGGTAATTTGGGAAATCATTTCCCCTGCATGACTGGCCACAATGGTTGCACCAAGAATTTGATCAGATCCGGTTTTGTGGTGAATTTTGACAAAGCCTAGTTCTTCACTATCAGCGATCGCTCGATCTATACTACTAAAAGGAATCTTAATTGTCGTGATCTCTATACCCAATTTCTCTGCTTGATCTGGATCTATTCCTACATGAGCAATTTCTGGGTCGGTATATGTTACCCAAGGCATTACTAACTTACTCAGTTGATAACGTCCCCAACCAAAGGGCGAAAATAGGGTATTTTTAATGACAATTCGTGCTGCTGCGTCTGCTGCGTGGGTAAATTTCCAATTCATGCAGATATCCCCAGCCGCATAAATTTTAGAGTTGGTGGTTTGCAGATAATCATTAACTTTTACACCCAGTTTTTTGTCATACTCTACACCCACTGTTTCTAAATCTAACCCTTCCACATTTGGCGCACGTCCCGCACCGATTAAGATTTCATCTACTGTCACCGAGTCTCGATTACCATTCACAGAAAAATACAGTCGCTTACCTTCGGTAACTGTCACCACTTCTTCTAAGTGACAATTTAGGACTAAGCGAATACCTTCATCTATTAATACTTTTTGTAAAATTTCTGCGGCTTCTTGATCTTCTTTATTGAGGATATGATTACCCCGGTGAAATAGTGTTACCTCACAACCCAAACGCCGGAAAGTTTGAGCTAATTCACAACCAATAGGACCCCCACCAATTACTGCTAAATGTTTAGGTTTTTGAATTAAGGAAAATACTGTTTCATTAGTTAGATAACCGGCGGCTTCTATTCCCGGAATATCTAATTTAACGGCTCTAGCACCGGTCGCAATCACCGCTTTTTTAAATTTGAGTGTTTGTCCATCAACTTCGACGGTATTTTTACTTGCAAATCGACCGTTACCCAAAAATACATCAATTCCTAAATTTTTAAATCTTTCGGCTGAATCATGATGACTAATACCTGCTCTAATTTTTCGCATTCGAGCCATAACAGTGGAAAAATCAACGTCAATATGTTTAGATATATTAATTCCTAACTCCTTAGCTTTCCACATTTCCCCGACTACGCGAGCCGAGCGAATAATAGATTTAGAGGGGATACAACCCGTATTCAAACAATCTCCACCCATGAGATGTTTTTCAATTAATGCTACTTTTAAACCCAAGTCTAAACCCGCAGCGCCCGCAGCGACAACTAAACCCGCAGTTCCGGCACCAATTACTACTAAATCATAACAATCAGCAGGTTGAGGATTAACCCAATTTGGTGGGTGAACATAGGATACTAATTTTTGGTTATATTCATCCATTGGTAGGACTGTGACTCGCTCAAATTCGGAATTTGTCATTTTTACCTCTAAAAATTAAAGTATTGAGTATGTGTTTATTTTGGTCAGTCAAAGATATAGCAGAATTTTTCTTTCTTTCCCTCCGGGAAGCTACGCGAACTCGGTTCATTTAATCTATATTCTTCTAGCTAACAGACTTACCTATTTTAAATTGTTAATTTTCACAAAACTGCATCATCTAAAGCTTTTTTAGCTATTCGAGTTACATAAACCGTCACTGCAACGGTGGCTATAAACCCGACAATTCTAATTATCCATTGTATAGATTGGTTTTGAGGTTGATTTTCTGTACCAATCAAGGCTAAATTTCCAGCTAGAGAACCGATATAAACGTACATAACCGTTCCAGGAATCATCCCGACAGAACCAATAAAATAATCTTTTAGAGAAACATTTGTTAAACCAAAGGCATAGTTTAATAAATTAAAAGGAAATACTGGAGAAAGTCTAGTTAATAAGACAATTTTCAGTCCTTCTTTAGCTACAGCTTGATCAATTGCTGTAAACTTTTTATTTCCGGCAATTTTTTTAGCTACCCAACCTCTGGCTAAATAACGTCCTACTAAAAATGCAGATGTAGCCCCTAAAGTTGCACCAATAAATACATAAAGAGAACCCCAAAATACTCCAAATATTACGCCAGAACCAAGGGTGAGAATTGAGCCTGGAAAGAAAGCTATGGTGGCAATAATGTAGATGAAAATGAAAGCGATCGCTCCTATATTACCAAGACTATCAACCCATTGTAAAGCATTTCGTAAAATTATTTGGGGATTAAACCCAGTTGTTGTTACTGATTCCTGTGCTAAGGCAAATTCTGTGTGCAGTAAGAAAATAATTGCGGCTGAAAAAGTCAATAAAAAACTTAGTCGAAAAAATTGATATTTGAACAATTTAATTTTCATGTTGGGTAATTTCCGTTAAAGCTTTTTGAGCAATTTTGGTGATGTAGATGGTTAAGAAAATTGTAGCAATTAGTCCGATTATTTGCATTGTCCATTGCCAAATTTGGGTTTTTGGATTAAATGTATTAATCATAGTAATGTTACTAATCAAAGAACCCATGTAAACATACATTATAGTACCAGGAATAATGCCAAAAGAACCCAAAATATAATCTTTGAGAGAAACTTGTGTTACACCAAAGGCATAATTTAATAAATTGAAAGGAAAGATGGGAGAAAGTCGAGTTAAAAGGACTATTTTCCACCCTGTTTTAGATACGGCCAGATCAATTGCTTTAAATTTAGGATGTTGTTCAAGTTTTTGGCAAATCCAATCCCTTGATAGGTAACGTCCTATAAGAAAAGCTAAAGTTGCACCAATAATACCAGCGATTAGTACATAAATAGAACCCCAAAATAAACCAAATAGATAACCTCCTTTTAATGTGAGAACTGAACCAGGAATTAGTAATAATGTCGCTAAGTTATAAATTACTATAAAGGCAATTGGAGCGAAAATACCAAGATTTTTAATTTCCAGGAAATAGTTTTGTATCAACTCCTGAATTTGCAGGTCTTTGAACGCAAAGATCAAGATACCAATAAAAAAACACAGTAATAAAAGTTTGAAGTTTTTATGTAATCGGAATTGTGTCTTCATAAGATTAACCTAATCTTTACCAATTAATAGATTATACATATTAAGTTTCTTGAGTTAATATCCAAGAACCCCTCCCCGCAAGCGAGGAGGGGCTTCGCTTCCTCTATTTGTCTTGTGTTAGCGTAGAGATAATTTTAAACTATCTATAATCGCACTTTTTTAATCAGTATTTTGTTGTAACCAAGTTTCTAAATCAGCCATACCAGTAAAATCAAAGATACTTTCTCCTAATATTTCTAATTTAGGACTTGATAACTGGCGAATTTGTGATGCAATTTCTGAATCTGGATTACCAAAACGCTTTGATAATTGACGAATAATTAAATTAGCTTCGCCTTGTTGCAAGCCTCGCTGTTCACCTTGTTGTAAACCTTCCTGTAAACCTTGTTGTAAACCTTCCTGTAAACCTTGTTTGAGGATTTCATTATACCAGGGTGATTCTCTTAATACTGTCATATCCCACCTCATTATTTGTTGAACTATTGGTATTTCTAGGACAAATGATGCAAAAAACGATAACAAGGGTTCTAAATCGCTTAACTTTTCATTCTCTCGCAGTTTAATTACTGCTTCTTTGACAATTGGTTCTTCTCCACCTCCTTTGAGAATTGGTACAAACGGTAATAAACTTGTTAAGTTTTGTTGAAATACTAAACTCGCTTCAATTTCCCACAGATTAATTACCCGATAGTCTTGATAACTCTTGATTCCCATAAACTCCTGTTCATAGAAGTTGGGAATTTTGGGTGTTTTGACGTGGGGTAAAATATTGATTAGTACAGGATAAATGGGTAATTTATAACGTTCCCGTGCTAAAGCAATATAAGCAGTCATTCTCAGAGGCATTGTCTCTTTATAACGCAATTGTAGCTCATTGAGTATTAAAAATTCCTCTTGGGGATTTTCAACTTTAATTAGTACGTCGTTATCGCGGCTAATCCATTGAAATTCTGAGGAAATAAACTCTTTGACACGAATATCTTTTCTTTGTGTTACCCATTGTACCCAATTATCGGGGGCGAGACTTATTAAGCGTTTACTACCAATATCTACTTTTTTTGTCATGGATTGATGATTGGGAATTTAGATATTTTTTGACAGAGTATTTTTGTTGCCAAATTTACATATTTTGTACGTTCTTCCTCCCTTGTTACCCAAGTCTTGCTCTCACGAAATGGTTTTACTCTGGTTTTTTTTGACGATACCATTGGTGAATCCGTTTTGGTGAAATTCCGAATAAATAGGCAATAATTACTATCTGATTAATTAAGGTCGTTTTGACAATGCCTTTTTTCAACCATCTACGAGGTGAAGTATTAATGACTGCTTTTACTAGAGTAATATTCCCTAATTTTTTTAAGCGAGTAATTAATTCAAAGTCCTCCATAATCGGCATTTGGGGAAAATTACCAATTTGTTGAAAGATGGATCTAGTTAAAAATATTGCTTGATCACCATAGGGCATTTGCCAAAAAAGCGATCGCCATTTCACTCCCCATTCTACCAACCTTAATCCCCAATTGGGTGCATCTATCCGTAAGGTAAAAGCACCGGCGACAACTTGCGGCTGTGCCAGTTCTGTACGAATTAAAACATCAAATCCCCCTGGTAAGCGAGTATCAGCATGGAGAAATAAGAGGATTTCACCACTTGCCGCCAAAGCACCTGTATTCATTTGCACAGCCCGACCAGGTGGAGATAGGATTAATTTTACACCCAAGGCTTGAACTATTTCTACAGTGCCATCAGTTGAACCACCATCGACGACAATTATTTCAATATTGGTGCTAGGTTGGGTACTAGCGATCGCACTTTTGATATTTTCTGCTTCATTCAAAGTAGGAATTATAATAGAAATTCTCGCAGTGTCCAGGTTTTGACTCATAATTAATGTAAAAAAATTTTGTGTATACAGCAGATTGAAAGTCAAAGAGGTACAAACTGAAAACCAAAACTCAAGCAGCAACGGTGTTTTACCTTCTGCCTTCTGCTTTCTGCCTCCTGCCTCCTGCCTCCTGCTGTAACTGTATAAATTATAGGAATGACAGTTAATGAATGAAGCTTTATTTAAAATACAAAATCTCCGAGTTTCTTATCCGCAACGCAGTGGAGAAGCAGCAAATTGGGCAGTTGATGATGTATCTTTTATTCTCCAACCAGGCGAAAGGATGGGATTGGTGGGGGAATCTGGTTGTGGTAAATCGACCATTGGACGGGCTGTAATGCGTTTATTGCCGGCATCTAGTCGCGTTGAAGGCCAAGTGAGTTTTCAGGGACAATCTGTATTTGATTTAACAACACCTCAACTAAGAAAATTTCGCGGAGAATCAGTGGCGCTGATTTTTCAAGATCCGATGACACGCCTTGACCCCTTGATGACCATTGGAAATCATTGTATTGAAACCCTGCAAGCGCATTTACCGGAACTATCGAAACAGCAAGCTAAAGAGAAAGCACTGATAACTTTAGAAAAGGTAAAAATTCCCGCCAGTCGTTGGAATCAGTACCCCCATGAGTTTAGCGGAGGGATGCGTCAACGGGTAGCGATCGCCCTGGCGTTACTCCTCAATCCTAAACTAATTGTGGCCGATGAACCAACCACCAGTTTAGATGTCACCGTCTCTGCCCAGATTTTACAGGAATTAACGAGATTGTGCGGTGAAGAAAATATGGGATTGTTGTTGATTTCCCATGATTTGGCCATGGTTGCGGAATATTGCGATCGCCTGGGTGTGATGTATCAAGGTAAAATGGTGGAGATGGGGCAGACGGAAACCGTGTTTAGACAACCTGAACATGAATATACGCGATCGCTTTTAAAAGCAGCTTTACATATTCAAAAAGAAGACGAAACTTCCCAAATACCAATTACCAATCAACAATTACCAATTCTCAAAGTTACAGAACTCCAGCAACACTATACCATTGAACCTAACTTTATTGAAAGGATATTTAAAGGTCAAGGTCAAACAATTAAAGCTGTAGATGGCATTAATTTAGAATTATATTCAGGGGAAATTCTGGGATTAGTAGGAGAATCTGGTTGTGGGAAAAGTACACTTTCTAGAACAATATTACAATTAATTCGTCCCACTGCGGGTAAAGTTGAGTTTTTAGGACAGGAATTAACAACTTTATCTCCTCAAGAAATTCGCACTTCTCGAAGACAAATGCAAATGATGTTTCAAGATCCTCACGCTTGTTTAAATCCAGCGATGACAGTGGGACAAAGTATTGCTGATCCTTTATTAATTCACAATTTGGGTAATGCTGAAACTGCAAAAGAGCAGGTTTTGTGGATGTTAGAGAAAGTCGGTTTAACACCAGCAGAACTTTATTATCAGCGTTATCCTGCGGATTTATCTGGAGGACAACAACAACGGGTAGCGATCGCCCGGGCTTTAATTACACGTCCTAAATTGGTGATTTGCGATGAACCTGTGAGTATGTTAGATGCAAGTGTGCAGACACAAGTTTTGGATTTAATGTTGGAATTAAAAGCCGAATTTAATTTAACTTACTTGTTTATTACCCATGATTTATGGTTAGCCAGATTTTTGTGCGATCGGATAGCCGTCATGCACGGTGGTAAAATAGTAGAACTTGGTCTAACTAAAGATATTTTTGCCCATCCCCAACATCCATACACCCAAACCCTCTTAGCGGCTGCACCTTTATTAGCACGTACTTAACAAAAATATAGGACTCCTAAATGATTTCTGATAGCTGAAAAGCCTTTTAGTGTTAGAGGATAAATAAGTAATCGTGCCAAATAAATGGTATATTTTAGGAGAAGGAAACAGGCAATAATGTTTAAAATTATGCCTTATTTGTTATATATAGCCTAGACTTTGCATATTAGGTACTGAAAAACAAAAATCCTCAATCTAAAATTCTATGTCTCAACTCCAACGCATTACTGTTAATCCTTCCCAACTCCAAGCAACAGAAATTTTATTAACACCTCAACAAAAACATTATTTATTGAGAGTATTAAGGTTAGGAGAAGGTGATAAATTTATTGCCATGGATGGAAAAGGTAAATGGTGGCTATCACAGTTACAAGAGGAACAAGGAAAGGTTTTAGAGTTAATGGAGGTGAAAACTGAGTTACCTGTATCTATCACTTTGATGGTAGCGTTACCAAAGGGAAATGGCTTTGATGATGTCATCCGAACTTGTACGGAATTGGGCGTAAGTTGTTTTGCTCCGGTTTTGAGCGATCGCACTTTATTAAATCCCAGTCCCCAAAAGCTGGAACGCTGGCGTAGAATTGCCGCAGAAGCCGCCGAACAATCAGAACGAGCCTTTGTCCCAACCATTTTAGAACCTGTAGCTTTTAGCACGGCTGTGAACGAATGTAGTGCAACTCACCGTTATTTTTGTGAAGCCCGTGGTGATTATCCACATCTGCAAACAGTAATCAATGGTTTTTCTGGGGAAATCCTTGTGGCCACAGGGACAGAGGGTGGATGGACTGATCAGGAAATTGCCATAGCGATCGCTGCTGGATTTCAACCTGTTTCCCTTGGTCGTCGCATCCTCAGAGCAGTCACAGCCCCTATTGTAGCATTATCTTTAGTTTCTGCCAATTACGAAGTTAACAATTATTAATTAATTATTAATTAAATAGATTATGCTTGAAGAAATTGCCATCTCTTTTAAAAATCAAGATTATTCTACAGCCGCTAAATTAATTAAACAACTACTCAAAGAATCACCGGAAAATCTCTGGGGAAGGTTTTATTTGGGTAAACTATATGAAGTTTCTTCTAAGCAAGAAAAAGCAGAAGAAGTTTATCGCCAATTATTGCGACTAACGACTAATACTAAAATTTTGAACCAAGCAAGACAAGGTTTAAAACGTTTAGAAGAGATTAAAGAAGCGGCAAGAAAACAAGCAATTATACAAGCTATAGCCGCACCAAACGATAACGAATTAGGAATATTAGTTTTAGAACCAATTAACAACGAAATTAAAACTAAACTTATTCCCAAGTTCGCTCAAATTATGCAGTTAGATCCTTACAGTGCCAGATTAATATTACCTAGTCGTGGTTGGAGAGTTTACCGCACAGGTAAAATAGGTGAACTGCAATTTTATGGGACGCAATTACAGCAAGCAGGTATTCCTTGCTTTTGGCTAAAAATTGCCCAAGTTCAACAAATAAAAGTATTCCAAGTTGAATATTTTATAGAATCTCAATCAAAAGTCACTGTTTTTTGCCGAAATGAATTAGATCAACTTGGTGCTTTTAGTTTTGATTTATCAGAAGTCACCGCTAAAGTGATGGGAATGTTACCAATTTTTGAACAAGTTGTAGATGTTAACCATCGTCGTCAAATTATACGCAAAACTAAAACCCAAGACTATGCCCAATTTTGTGATTTACTCTTACCTAAAATCCAGACTATTTTACGAATTTATGATCATGGTTATGATTTTAATCAAGGTCTAGAACTATTTTCTCAATCTACCCAAAATACCATGAGAATTAATTGGAATAATTTAGTAAAATGGTTAGAAAATGAATTGCCTCAAGCCAAGTCATGGACAGGTTTTACACCCTTTGCTGAAACAGTATTAGATCAAACAGAAATGCTAAATCAAATTCCCTCTCATGTTAATTTATTTCGTCGAGAACAAACTAATTGGGATGCAGCTTTTCAGTTATATAGTGGAATTATTTTAAATTTAGAACTTAGAGGCTATACAAATTAGACAACATCTGCATCGAATGAATTATTTTCAGCTTTAAATATGACTAATGGTGGTGAAATTATTGGGTCTGACACAATACTTGTCTGTTAAGCTAAAAACATTAAATCAGGTAGGTTGGGTTGACGTTAGGAAACCCAACATTTACAGGCTTTTGTTGGGTTGCACGGTCGCTTAACCGATAAGTATTGGGAGTAGAATGTAATTTACCTATTTTTGATGTTATACTGTTCCAGTTTCACAATTACCAGGACTTTATCAACAAAATCAGTGGTCAGGATTAACAACAGTAGTCATGGTAGTTCGTAAGGTTCAGCATTGGAATAAAACCACCCATGAAGTTCAATTTTATATCACTAGTCTCAAGAGTGATGCTAACAAAATTGGTAGTGCAATTCGACAGCATTGGGGGATTGAAAACTCTGTTCATTGGATCTTGGATGTCACTTTCCATGAAGATGAATCTCGAATTCGTTCTATGCACAGTCCACAAAACTTTGCTTTATTACGTCGCATTGCCCTCAATGCCTTAGACCGAGAACCAACTTTTCATCAACGACCTGCTTCAAAGTCTTCTAATCCTTGCTGAATACCCCTAATAGCTGCTTCTGAGTCTTGTAATTCCCAGTCTAGGATATTCTCTAGCAATTCAGCCGCGACGAAACTAATATCTTGTCATTGCTGTGATGCTTTCTCTCGCAGTCGAGCTTCTAATTCTGGACTCAGGGAAACAACTATCGCCATAACCGTATATTTTGGGAAAGGTTTCTAGATATTATTGTATATCAAATAGTGCGATCGCTCTCAACTCTACACCAGAAATGCGAACTGACAAGTCAGCGCTTGCGCTATCGCTCTCAACTCTACATCAGAAATGCGAACTGACAAGTCAGCGCTTGCGCTATCGCTCTCAACTCTACACCAGAAATGCGATTCCTACGGAGCGCTTCGCTATCGCTCTTAACTCTACACCAGAAATGCGATTCCTACGGAGCGCTTCGCTATCGCTGTTTACTCTACCTCAGAAATGCACACTTTGTAGCTCACCATCTCGCAGAGAAGAAGAGGTATTGCTCCTAACTCTATTAAAAATAGGTAAAATCAATTATAATAATATATGGTCAAGAGGATTATAACTATGAGTGTTGTCATCTCTAATGAAATATTAACCACAACTCGAATGAATGAAGAAGAAATGAAGCGAGAAATTGCGGTGATGCTATTTCAAAAAGAAAAGTTAACTCTTGCTCAAGCTAGTCGGTTTGCTGGTATGAATCGTATAGCATTTCAGCATTTACTCGCAAGCCATCAAATCCCAGTTCATTACGGAGTTGAGGATTTTGAACAAGATATCAAGAATTTGCGGGAGATGGGTAGACTGTGATCATTGTCAGCGATACTTCACCTATCAATAATCTTGCCGCTATTAACCATCTTCACTTATTACAACAGCTTTACAGAGAAGTCCTAATTCCTGAAGCTGTTTATCAAGAATTAACTGATCCTGATTTTCCCGTAGCAGGTACAGAAGAAGTACAAACTTTTACTTGGATTCAAACTCGTGCAGTTCAAGATCGGACAATGGTTAAAGCACTTAGCAGTGAATGGGTTGCTGAACCTTTGTATAAAAGTGTTTTACAGTTAGTTGATGAAAATGACTTGATTTAGATATCACTTTTTACTAATACAAATTTCGCTCTCAACTTTACACCAGAAATGCGATTCCTACGGAGCGCTTCGCTATCGCTCTTAACTTTACATCAATAGTGCGTTAGCGATCGCGGTAGCGTCTCGTAGAGATAGCTTACAGTATGGTAAAATTTATTCTATTGAGAATCATCAAAAACAGACCGAAGTTACGACGACCACTTACTACTCGTAAAATTTCAATTCCATCATCCAACACTCTATAAAAAATTATATAGCCTTCAAGGATTAATCCTCGCAAATCAGCACGTATTTCTGAGTAGCTTTTACCACTATTTGGAAAGGAAACTAATTGTTGACATTTGCGATTAAATTCCTGAAAAAATTTTTCACCTGCTTCTAGGTTGTTTTGTGAGAAGTATTCAGCAACTTCGTTCAGATCACGACTAGCGAGAATATTAATAACGTAACGATTCATTTTTGTACCTGTCGTTGTTGCTGAAAACGATCCAAAATTTGATTTACAAATGTTTCACCGTCAATAGGTGCTGTATGTTCTGAAATTGCAATAGCAGCATCAATTTTTTCGCGCACTTGCTTAACCCATTCTGTCTCAGCATTGTCATATTCATCTAACAATCGTAGAGCAATTTCTAGAACTTCTTCTATAGAGTTGTATTTTCCAGTTTGCAGTTTTGTTTGAATAAAGTGTTCTTGCTTAGGTGTGAGACTGATACTCATAATAATTTTGGTTAAGTTGGCTGTAGATAAGAACTATTATATTGTACGTCAAAAAGTTCATCATTCTGCGATACCTGCGGCGTTCGCGGTAGCGTCTCGTAGAGAGCGTAGCGATCGCTCTCAACTTTACATCAAAAATGCATTAGGCAAGCTGACCGTAGGTATATATTTCCCACTTACTCAGATTTATAGCTAGACTAGGAATATAACCTGAAAATATAAAACACAGCGAAAGCCGTTATACTCCTACATTCCTAATAGTTTGTCATATTCTGCGTGCGAACCAATCCAAAACCAAACCATATTATTATTTTCTAATACGGCTACGGCTCGATAATGTAAGCCTACTCGTACTGACCAAAAACTCCCTACTTTTTTAAAGTGTAGAGAGGGATAACGAGGATTTTGTTTCAATAATTCATAACATTGATTTGCTAGTTCTTGAATTTCTTCTGGTAATTGACGGTAATAATACCAAAAATCTGGAGTTGCTCGGTGGTTCACAGGTCAGTACAATTTCCTTGATGTAGGTGTTGTAATGCCTTTTTTGCCAGTGCATCAAGCCGACCTGTTTTTACATCTGCTTCAAATTGTTTATCCCACATAGCTGCATCAAATTCTGCAAACCAAGTACGGAAATTTGCTAGTTCTTCTGAGGAAAGTTGACTGACTGCGCGTTCAATTTCTTTTAAGGTGTTGATACTCATAGATTTTTATTACTCTCTATATCTATTGTACAATCGCTCTCAACTTTATATCAAAAATGCGTTAGCGTATCCCTTACGGGACTCGAAGAGATAGCACACCGTAGCGATCGCTCTCACTCTACATCAATAATGCGATCGCTCTCACTCTACATCAAAAATGCGATCGCTCTCCACTCTACATCAATAATGCGATCGCTCTTAACTCTACATCAGAAATGCGATGCCTGCGGCGAGCGTAGCTATCGCTCCTAACTTTACATCAATAAATGCGATCGCTATACACTCTACATCAGATAATGCGATCGCTCTCTACTCTACATCAATAATGCGAACTGACAAGTCAGCGCTTGCGCTATCGCTCTCCACTCTACATCAGAACTGCGTTAGGAAAGTTAACCGTAGGTATAGATTTCGCACTTACTCCCATTTATAGCTAAACTAGGAATATAACCTGAAAATATAAAACACCATGTCTAAGTCTAACTATTTCTCAGTCATAAGTGTGTCTCAGGAAATCATGAGTGGTACTCCTGTATTTACTGGGACAAGAGTTCCTATACAAACACTTTTAGATTATTTGACAGCAGGAGATTCAATAGATGATTTTTTAGACGGTTTTCCCACAGTTAATAGAGAACAAGTAATTACATTTTTAGAGGAAGCAGGAAAACAAATGATTAGTCAGGTAGCTTAGGATGAAACTGCTTCTAGATGAATGTATTGACCGCAAGTTAGCTAAAGAATTTGTAGGTTATGAAATCAAAACAGTCCCTCAAATGGGATGGGCGGGAACTAAAAATGGTAAACTACTGGCTTTAGTAGAAAAAGAGTTTGATGTTTTTATTACGGTTGACAGGAATTTATCTTTTCAACAAAATTTGTCTCGGTTTAATATTGCTGTAGTTGTTTTGCAAGTATCTTCTAATAGATTAATGGATCTCAAACCTTTAGTTCCCAAAATTTTAAATATTTTATCTACCTTAGTAAAAGGTCAGGCTGTAGTTGTTAGTCTTGAATAATAAAGCGATCGCTCTCAACTTTTTTACATCAGAAATGCGATCGCTCTCAACTCTACATCAGATAATGCGATGCCTGCGGCGAGCGTAGCTATCGCTCTCAACTCTACATCAGAAATGCGATGCCTGCGGCGAGCGTAGCTATCGCTCTTTACTCTACATCAATAATGCGATGCCTGCGGCGAGCGTAGCTATCGCTCTTTACTCTACACCAGAAATGCGATGCCTGCGGCGAGCGTAGCTATCGCTGTTTACTCTACATCAATAATGCGAACTGACAAGTCAGCGCTTGCGCTATCGCTCTCAATTTTACATCAGAAATGCAATTCTCTCTAATTTATGTTGCATCAGATTCATCTGGTGCTTCACCAATTGTCTGCTGTGCTGCGTGACGGATATGAAGAATACGAACTGTAGAAACTTCCTTTCCTTCCAAAATGGTGAAAATTATCCTGTATGCGTTGCGTCCTTTACCATAAATTATCTGACGCATTTCTTGACTAAAATAATCATTTTCTCTAGCTAAAGAACATCGTTTTGGCATTTGTGATAAAGACTCAATTAATCTTAATAATCCTGCATACCACTGGGTTGCTTTTTCAGGAGAAGTTATTTGAGACAACTGTAAAAATGCTTTGTCTGCTTCTGCTTCTGCTGTGCTAGAGATTTCAATACGGTATTTCATGAATCTGCTGGCAGGTTATATTTGCGACGCTGCTCATTAGCAAAATCATCAAAGGTACGAAAACGG
>NZ_JAYGHC010000034.1:34788-62249 GCF_034932285.1 Cronbergia sp. UHCC 0137 | reverse complement strand
CAAGCGAGGAGGGGGCTATGATCTATAGCATTTAACTAAAAACCGCTTTAACTTTCAGTTTTTTTACACCAACCTGGTTTTACTACCTGACGACACCGGGCAATTACTAGGGCATCATTCTCTACATCTTCCGTCACAGTTGAACCTGCGGCAATATAGACATTATCGCCCAATGTGATTGGTGCTACTAAAACACTATTAGAACCGGTTTTAGTGCGATCGCCTATTTTTGTCCGATGTTTGTTCACACCATCATAATTAGCAGTAATTGTCCCTGCCCCAATATTTACCTTTGTTCCCGTAGTTGTATCACCTAAATAAGATAAATGTGCCACATTAGTGCGATCGCCCAACTGAGTATTTTTCAACTCCACAAAATTCCCCACACGACAACCAGCACCCACTTCTACATGACCCCGTAAATGGGAGTACGGACCAATGCGAGATCCGGCTTGGATAACGCTATCTGTCACTACAGAATACTGGACAGTGACATTTTGACCCAAATCGCTATTTTCAATTAAACTACCGGGTCCAATGCGACTACCGGACTGAATTACCGTTTTCCCCCGCAGGTGGGTTTGGGGTTCAATAATCACATCTGGCTGTAATTCCACGGTTTCATCAATGGTGATACTGGCAGGATCAATGAGGGTGACACCAGCTAACAACCATTTTTCCTTAATCCGTCGTTGTAAGATATCATTGGCTGTAGCTAATTGTAGGCGATCGTTAATGCCGAGAATTTCCTGATAGTCTGCCACATCTACAGCCATCACCTTCCCCACTTGAGTCACCGCATCAGTTAGATAATACTCCTTTTGGGCATTATTAGCTTGTAAATGGGGCAATATCTTCGCTAAATCCGGCCAACGGAAGCAGTAAATACCAGCATTCACCCGATTATTTTGTCTTTGATCATGAGTGCAATCCTTTTCTTCCACAATTTTTTGTAAAATACCCTCATCATTACAAAAAATCCGTCCGTAGCCTTGGGGATTTGACAAATATGCTGATAAAATAGTAGCAGAATTTTGATTTTCTTGGTGAATTTTCCAGAGATTTTCTAGAGTTTTGCTGCGTAACAAAGGCGCATCACCATTTAAAATTAATAAATCCCCAGCGTAACCTTCCAGATGGGGTAATAGTTGCTGGATAGCGTGACCTGTTCCCAATTGTACAGTCTGTTCGACAAATTCCAAGTTAGGAATTTTCTCCATAGCTGTTTTAACTTCTTGAGACTGATATCCCACAATCACTAACCGACGTGATGGTGAAAGGGGTTCTACACTTTCAATCACTCTTTCAACTAATGATTTTCCCCCCAAAGAATGTAAAACCTTGGGAAGGTTAGATTTCATTCTTGTTCCTTTTCCTGCTGCTAAAATTGCGACAACAACCATAATTAACTATCAGTGAATGACAATAAATGCTTTTGTGATTTGGAGATTCAAGGCTAGATCATATCAGTTAATTATCTATGGTTATAAAGTCTTTCTGTGAGGGCGAGGAGTCAAGAGGAGGAATTAGAAGTAGCTACCCTCCTTTATATTCATACTTTTAGGGTGCAACCACAACTCGATTCCGCCCAGTAGCTTTAGCACGATATAGGGCAGCATCAGCAGTTTGAATTAATGCGGTACTACTAGCACCGTGTTGAGGAAAACCAGCAACTCCTAAAGATACAGTCACGCTGCCTAATGTTTTTCTATTATGAGAAACAGATAGTTGGGCGATCGCCTGTCTAATTTCTTCCGCTCTCATAGCAGTTTCCTCAATGGAAGATTCGGGTAAAATGAGGTTCATTTCTTCCCCACCGTAACGACAAGCAATATCTGAACTGCGAATATTTTCTTTTAAAACACCACCCACAGATTGTAATACATAATCTCCTGCGTCATGACCATAGGTATCATTAAACCGTTTAAAATGATCCACGTCTAACATAATCACACCTATGGGCTGTTGTTTACGTTGAGAGCGGGCGATTTCTTGATTTAAAAATTCTTCTAAATAACGACGATTAAATAAACCCGTTAAAGGATCTCTAATACTTTGATGTTGTAGGGTTTCTCGCAGATTCAAATTAGCTAAAGCCAGTCCTACCTGTTCAGCTAAAGCACGGGCAATTTGTTCTTTTGTTTCTGATAAGGCTTTGGGGTTATTACTCATAATATGGAACATCCCTAAAGTCTCACCTTGGGCAATCATCGGAATACAAATAGTGTTAGTAATTTTTACATCTTTGGGAATATGTTGACAACGTAAACCAAATTTTTGAGCATTACAAATATGAATTTTCCCCCGTCTTAAAGACCAGCATTCATTGGGGTAAAAATCCACAATAGATGATAAAGATTCACCCCATGAAGATAACCTTTCCACTCGGTTACGGGAGGAACTGGTAATAAATAAACCTCCACTACAATCAGGAAATAGAGGTTGGACTAAATTACTCAGAATTTGACAGGCTTCTTGAACAGTTAAACAAGCTTGCAGAAAGTCGCTAATTTCACTTAAAATCAGCATTTCTTCATGACGTTGATCTAAGTCTGTAATCCGTTCTTCTAGTTGTTTATTAAGAATTTGCAAAGCCTGTTCCGCTTTTTTGTTGGCTGTGATATTGCGGAAAGTAACAGCAAAACCATCTCCTAATTTTACAGCAATATTTTCAAACCAATATTCAATTTTATCATGGTTATAGTAAAACTGTCTTTGGATAGGTTCACCAGTTTCTACTACTTTAACATAGAGATCAAATAGTCCTTCTTCTTTATTACCAGGAAGTTCTGCTAATAGTCGTTTACCAATTAAATTCTCTCGACCCACAATTTGATAAGCAGTGGGATTAGATAATAACCACTCAAAATCAATAATCTTGCCTTGGTCATTTCGCACTGACCCAAAAGCCATAATCCCATCTAAGGAACTATTTAAAACACCACTTAACTGCATTTCTGAATTTTGGAGAGCATTCTGTACTGTTACCAATTCAGTAATATTAGTAATTAAACCCGTAGCACCCAAAAAATTATGATCATGATCAAAAATAGGTGTTGTAGAAACTAGCGTCCATAGAGGACTGCCATCTTGACGCTGAAATTTGAAAGGATGCTGTTCTCCAATTCCCTGTATTCGTCTGTGCATATAAATTTGTGCTTGGGGACGATCTTCAGGATTGATAAAATCCATTAAATGAGTGCCAATCATTGCACTACAACTATAACCCAGCATATCCGCCATCCGCTGATTTACAAAGGTAGTTTTACCTTCTGCATCTAAGATCCAAACCCCTTCCAAAGTTGTTTCAATAATATTACGATAACGATGTTCACTATCTAATAGAGCGATTTCAAATTCTTTGCGATCGCTAATATCTTTCATGAAACAGTAATGACCAATAAATTTCCCTTTGTCATCGTAATCACTGATCATAATTAATTGTTTATAAAAAATATTCCCATCTTTGCGAACTCCTCTAGCTTCTTGATGAACCTTGCCAGTTTTTAACATAGTTTGATATGCAGATTCCAACGCAGGTAAATCTTCTGCATAAACTGTGATTTGCCATTCTTTACCAATTAATTCATTAGCTTCGTAACCACAAGTTTCTGCATAAGCACGGTTAACACTGACATATCTACCTGTAACATCTAAACGAGCAATACCTTCTACAGCATTTTCCAAAACTAAATTAATGTGACGCAAATTATTTTCAGCTTGTTTGCGATCTGTAATATTAATATGACAACCAATCATCCTGACTGCATTACCATTTTCATCCCATTCAATCACTTGACCCGAAAAAATTACCCACACAATGGAGCCATCTTTATGAAGATATCTAACTTCGTTATAGAAGGGAATTTCTCCATGACTTTGAATATGCTGCTCAAACCTAGTCAATGCACTGGGTAGATCCTCTTGAAACATCAGTTTTTGCCAAGTTTCTGAAGAATTAGGTAGTTCATGATCTGCATAACCCAACATTTTTTTTAACCCAGGGCTTAAATATTCAGTATTATTCTTTAAGTCCCAATCCCAATAACCTGCTAAAACGATATCTAAAATATTTTCTAAGAGTTTAATTTCTCGTTTAACTTGTTGATTTTTTTGCTCAATCAGTTCTATTTTTTGATGTTCAATTTCTAATTGTTTAATGGCGCTAATATCCCGCACCATAAAGGAAAATTGAGGTCGTCCACTATCAGCAATGCCAATATATTTAACTATACTAGATAAGTAATAGGTTTGTATATCAGTATGATGTTCATATTCAAATTGCACCGGTGTTTCTGTTTCCTGACTTTGACGATATTGATCTAACCACATTTGCATTGTTTCTGGTTTGACACCAATTTCACTTGCCCATTTATTATCTAGCTGCTCTCTTGAAACTCCAAAAAATTCCAAGGTAGTGGAATTATGTAAAGTATGGAGAATATCATTTTCTGAAGTTTCAACTACTCCTAACATCAAAGGAGAATAGTCATAAAATATTTGGAGAATTTTAGTTTGTTCTTGCAGAGTTGCTTCTATTTGACGTTGGACTGTCACATCTCTGAAAATCGCACGGGTAGCAATTGGTTTACCTGCTGCAAATCTAACATTAATACTACCTTCCAGGAGAATTTGTTGCCCATCTTTATTAATAAAAGAAATAGCTAATCGCTCTACATTATTTTTTCCCCCTAATTGTAATGCTTGAAATATTTGTTGGCAATTATGTAAACAATCAGGATGAATTAAATCAAAAACTGTTAGGCTATTCAGTTCATCACGACGATAACCTAATCTTTCTAACCAAGCACGATTTACATAAATAAATTTCCCATCTTCCAAGGAAACACTTTGAATTAAATCACTAGCATTATCAAAGAAGTCTTCTAGCTGTTCCTTACTTTGACGTAATTCTAATTCTACTTGATTTCTTTCTGCTTCCAGGAGTTTGCGATCGCGAATATCCCTAGCAATTTTTGATGCGCCAATAATCACACCATTTTCATCACAAATAGGCGAAATAGTTAAGGCTACATCAATTAAACTACCGTCTTTATGTTGTCTTTGTGTTTCATAGGTATTTACTTTTTCCCCTTGTTGAATACACTCTAAAATGAAGGCAGCTTCTGTTTGACGTTCTAAGGGAATTAGGATTTTGATATGTTTACCAATGATCTCGGAGGTATTATAACCAAATAACCTTTCTGCTGCTTGATTCCAAGTAGTAATAATACCATCGAGGGTTTTACTAATAATTGCTGCTTCAGAAGATTCTACAATTGCTGCTAATCTAAATCTTTCATCCCGACTTTTTTGTAAGGCAATTTCTGCCTGTTTGCGTTCTGTAATATCAGTACCAGAAGGAATTAAATGGGTGATTTCTCCCTGTTCATTCCGCAGGGGATAAAGGGAAAAATCAATAATAATCTGTTTTCCTTCTTTTGCTTGTACAGGAATATCAAATCTAACTGCTATTCCTTGTTGAGCTTGTTTAATAGTTGCTCGAATTTTGGCTTGCGCTTCTGGGGAATATTCCCACCAATAGGTATCTGCAAAGTTTTTACCTATTACACCCTCACGGGTGATACCAGCAATATCTAAAGGTGCTTGATTTACTTCTATTAAAATTCCTGCAAAGGTTAATACTCCCACAAAAGTAAAAATACTGTCTAAAACTTGCCGTAAAAATCTTTCACTTTCACTAACTATGATTTCCAGTTTTGACCGTTCTCTGACTTCTATGAGAAAATCTAAATTAGTTTGTTCTAGTTGTTTTGTGCGTGTTGCCATTACGGCTTCTAATTTGGCTTTTTCCTGTTGTAATTCTAGTAATAAACAGGCTTGATGAATAGCAATACCGACATGAATGGCTATTTGTTGTAAACCTTCTATTTCTTGGGTTTGCCATTGACGGGAAGCAGTACAATTATGGCAAATTAACAAACCCCAAAGTTGTGATGTTCTCAGTACAGGTACAACTAAGTTAGCTTTGACATGAAAACTCGCTAAAAATTCTGCATGACAGGGTGTAAGGTTAGCTGTTGTCACATCAGCAATAATTCGGACTTGATTTTCTTGATAGGGTTGTAACCAACAGCTTTCAAAACAAGGATCATGAACTACTTGACCTAAAACAGACCATTGAGGATCTACAACAGTTTCTACTACGACTTTACCACTCCAGTCTAGATCAAATCTGTATAAAAGCACGCGATCGCACTGGAGCAGTTTCTGTACTTCATCTGTCGTTGTTTGTAAAATTGTTTGCAATTCTAATGACTGCCGGATCTGGAGAGAAATTTCTGCCACCAAATAATTCCAATTCCCAGGAATTGAGGTAACATCAGTATCTTGGTGATGATCACGGAGGTTCATAAGAGTTTCTAGCTCCTTTTGCTACTAAAGCCTAGTTGAGTCTAGAAATCAGTCTAGAAACAAAACAAACTTGGCACTATAAGTAAATAAACCTGAAAAAAGGTAATATCCAAATACGCGACTTCTGAAAGAAATCATGGATCTATCCACTTTCTATTTTACTTTTAATTGAGTTGATCTACTTAATTAGTAATTAATTATCAAATATTAACCCTGTCTTAGCCATCGTTTACGCCATTTTGAGGTCGGTTCTAAAGGACTGGTTTGTTGTTCTTGTTGTCGTCTGCTTAATATTGATTCAGTAGTATCATTTAGGTAAGGGTCTTGGTAAGGAATAGCTGCACGAGTGAGTAAATGTTCTTGTTCGGCTTGTCCAAGGGGAGGAAGTAGGGATAAATTCTCTTCTCGATTATGGGCTGCAATTGTCCCCGGTGTCCGTCTCCCCACCGGTGGAGTTGAACCGATAATTAAACCCGCAGCTAACATGGCACTACGCACAGCAGCCGCACAGGAATAGGTAGCTAGTAACCCATTTTGGTGTAAACACTGAGCCAATTGTTCCATAAATTCCACAGTCCATAATTGGGGACAGTGGGGTGGTGAAAAGGGATCTAAAAAAATCGCATTTGCCTGAAACCCTGACTGGTTAACCAATTTGATTGTTTCTCTAGCATCACCTATTAGTAATTTTGCTTGCAGTAAATCTGTTTCTACTTGATGTTTAAAGGCTATTTGGGCTAAAATTTCAGTATAATTAAAATCCCAACCAGTAAATAAGTTGTGGTTAATTGCTGCTTTAGGTACAGACGAATCTAATTCCAAACATATTACTTCAATACTACAACCAGGATTTACATCCCAAATTGTTTGTAAAGCGGCGGCTGTGTTGTATCCTAGACCATAGCAAACATCTAAAAGCCGTAAGTTTCCTTGAGGGGCAATTTTAGCCAGTTGGGTAGGAACAGCAAATTTGAAAAAACTCTCCTGTCTTGCACCAAAATGACTATGAAAGGCTTCGTTAAATGTTTGAGAAATGAAGGTGAAAGAACCATCTCCTGTGGTTTGGGGTAAGAAGTTTTCGGAATTTGACATTGTAATTTTCCAAAAAATAATTATACTCAAAATGCTTGAAAAATGACTTTATCGCGCAAAATATGTTATAATATATAAATTTACTCTTGATCAATACCTTATGCTAATTACATACACAGCGAAATATACCAAAATAAATAGTGGCTATATGGGACAAGTAATTGAATGGCAAGAAGTTATTACCGAAGCAGAAACATTAGAAATATGCAGAGCTATGTTACAAGATGCACTCCAAGAAATGATTCTTGCTTATCGCCAACAAAACAAAGAAATTCCCGTAGGCAACTCTTTACTTGAACAAATTCCCGTAGAAGTTTAATTATGTCAGTAAAACGCAAAGATATAATTAAATATTTAGAAGAAAATGGGTTTTATTTATTGCGGGAAGGTGGCAATCATTCTATTTATACTAATAATCTAAAAACTATTCCTCTCAAAAGACATCGGACAATTGATCGCATCACTGCCAATGAAATTTGTAAACAAGCCGATTTATTACCCAAATTTTAACTGTTGATTCATCCCTTGTATCATAGAAAAGTAAAGTTTGAATTTAGCAATTTTTTATGACTAATACCCAATTTGTTGTTTCTCTACCATGGCTATTTGATCATCTTCAAGATCCTAACGTTGTAATTATTGATTGTCGCTTTTCTCTGGCTGATTCGCAATTAGGTCGAAAACAGTACCAAGAAAAGCATATACCAGGA
The DNA here is from genome assembly GCF_034932285.1 of Cronbergia sp. UHCC 0137. Taxonomy (NCBI): domain Bacteria; kingdom Bacillati; phylum Cyanobacteriota; class Cyanophyceae; order Nostocales; family Nostocaceae; genus Cronbergia; species Cronbergia sp. UHCC 0137. The sequence continues at coordinate 54,072 of NZ_JAYGHC010000034.1, read as the reverse complement.
GCATATTATTTAGATTTAAACCAAGATTTATCTAGTCCTGTAGGAGAACACGGGGGAAGACACCCGTTACCAAATCCTGATGAATTAGCGGAAAAATTAGCAAAAATGGGAATTAATTCTCAAAAAACTCAGGTTATCGCTTACTGTGATTCTCGCTTCGCTTTTGCGTCTCGTTATTGGTGGTTATTGCGTTATTTAGGACATGAACAAGTTGCTGTTTTAGATGGAGGTTTCAATGGCTGGGAAAAAGCTGGATATTCTGTTACAGAAACAATTCCAGAGCCTCAAATCGGGACATTTGTTCCCCACATTCAACCAGAATTATTAGTAGATTTTACAGATGTAAAGAGTCGTAAAGATTATCCAGATATAATTTTAGTAGATTCGAGAGAGAGCGATCGCTATCGTGGAGAACGAGAACCAATTGATAAAATTGCCGGTCACATTCCCGGTGCAGTTAATTATCCCTGGCAAGAAGTTACTGATGCCAATGCTTGTTTACTATCTTTAGAGGAACAAAGTCAACGGTGGAAACAACTAGAAAATGCTCAGGAAATCATAGTTTATTGTGGTTCTGGTGTTACTGCTTGTGTAAATTTACTATCTTTAGCATTAGCTGGCATTCAAACTGGTAAACTTTACGCTGGTAGTTGGAGTGATTGGATTAGTTATGAGAATGTTTTAGAGAAATGAACAGCAAAGATGCACAGGAAGAAATTTCGTTTATTTATTTACACGGTTTTGCTTCTAGTCCTAAATCTACTAAAGCCCAAGAAATTAGCGATCGCTTTGCTAAAATTCAGATATCTTTAAAAATACCAGACTTAAATGCAGGTGATTTTTCTCATTTAACCATCACCCGACAGCTAAACCAAGTCCAAAGGGAATTTCCCGATCCTTCCGTACCTGTAACCCTGATTGGTTCTAGTTTAGGCGGTTTAACATCAGCCCATTTAGGAGAGAAACATTTACAAGTCCAAAAACTGATTTTATTAGCACCAGCTTTTGGCTTTTTATCCTATTGGTTGCCAAAATTAGGAGAAGAAGCAGTAAAAAATTGGCAAAAAGAAAAATATTACCCAGTTTACCACTATGGAGAACAGCGATCGCTCCCCCTCAATTATAATTTTATTACCGATGCCAACCAATACCAAGAACAACATTTACAGCGTCCCATTCCTACCCTCATTTTGCATGGTAAACAAGATGAAGTCATCCCCATCTCAGCTAGTAGAAACTTCGCCCAATTACGTCCTTGGGTAGAATTAATAGAACTGGATAGCGATCATAGCTTAACAAACGTCACAGCCGATATTTGGCAAGCAATTTGCTCATTTTGTCAATTACTTTAATGTAAGTATTCAGAGGATGTTTGAAAAGTTTCCGGCGATTATAAATCGCTACTACACAAGCCAAGTCCACCTACGTGGACTAAGGAAAGATTAAGGGTTTGAAACCCACGGAGGTGGGTTTTGTCTCTATAGCCGCGACTTCTAGTCGCCAGGGCGAGTATGAATTTAGACTTTTCAAACACCCTCTCAGAATCTCAGACTAATAAAAACTCTTCAACTCCAATGTGATAATTTCGAGAAAATCTAAATTCTCTCTACCCCTGCCCCCCTGCCCCCTAAAAAAATATGTTTAAATATATCCGTTCCGACTTAGCCCAACTCAACGCTTACAAACCCCACCCCAGCAGCGATACAGCCGAACCAGTCGCAACCCAATTTGATCGTTTAGACACCAACGAAAGCCCAATAGATTTACCACCAGAACTAAAAGAAAAACTAGCTTGGACATATCAGCAAGTAATAGAAACAAATCGTTATCCCGATGGGGGACATGATACACTCAAAAACGCGATCGCTCTTTACGTCAACGAATCAGCCAACCTTCCCTCCTCAACTTTCACAGAAGCTAATATCTCCGTCGGTAATGGTTCAGATGAACTAATTCGATCCTTATTAATCGCCACCTGTTTAGGAGGAGAAGGATCAATCTTAGTCGCCAACCCCACCTTTTCCATGTATGGAATATTGGCGCAAACCTTGGGTATTCCCGTCGTCACAGTGGCTAGAAATGAAACAAACTTTGAAATGGATTTAATAGCCGCCCAAACCGCCATAGAACAAACCCAAAATCCTCCCATTCGTGTAGTTTTCGTCGTTCACCCCAACTCCCCCACCGCCAACTGTTTAACAGATGCAGAATTGACATGGCTAAGAAACTTACCAGAAGAAATATTAGTAGTAATTGATGAAGCCTACTTTGAATTTAGTCAAACAACCATAGTTGGAGAATTAACACAACGTTCTAACTGGATAGTATTAAGAACCTTTTCTAAAGCCTTTCGCCTAGCAGCCATGCGTGTAGGATATTGTGTAGGGAATACAGAGGCGATCGCTATCCTAGAAAAAATCCGCCTACCATACAATCTTCCCAGCTTCTCCATCGCCGCCGCCCTAACAGCCCTACAAAACCGCCAACTTCTCCTCCAGTCAATCCCCCAAACCCTCAGCGAAAGAGAAAAACTAATTACCAACCTTAGCACCCATCCAGCCTTAGAAATCACACCCAGCGACACCAACTTTATTTACCTACGTCTCAAAACCAACTATTCCCCAAACACCACATTAAAAAATCTCCACCAAAAACTTAGCAGTGAAGGTACTCTCCTGCGACTACTTCCCGGAGGTTTACGAATTACCATCGGTACACCAGAAGAAAACACTCGTACCCTCAACCGACTTCAAACCGCCTTAAATATAGGTGACAAGTGACAGAGAATCTACCATTAAAAACCATCATCCACATCATTACCCAAACGACGTACAATCGCTACTGTTTGGGGTAAAACACCCACTAACATAGCAAAAGCCTGATCCGGCAGATCAACAACCACCTCTGGAGGGAAATACTGTTCAAATTGATCGAGAATCTTCTGAACCCGTTGCCCAGACAAAGGATTTTCTGTAATTTGTTTAATTAAACGAATCCATTGCCGTCTAATCAAGTAAGCCTTTTGACGATCCTCATGAGATTCGGGCGTTAATAAAGACAAATTACCTATTGGTAAAACCCCTTGGCAATCAGAGTCATAATCTCCACCTACCACTGCACCCGGACCAGCAAATTCAGCATGGAAATGTTTAAATAAAATTAACCCATTGCGTCTGCGACTATTGACACTAAATACCTTTCCACTCTGTAAAAGTCTCAAAATATCCGTTTTTTGGGATTTTTCCATTTAATTCAACTAATTTACTAATTATGAAAATAATAGCTCAAATTGCTAGTTATTAATTTTGTCTCTACGGTACTTGTTATGCTAAATGGTCGGTAAGAGGGAACAGAGAACAGAAAAACCAGTTGTGTAATTAATTCTGTCTCATTACTTACAAAATGCAGATGATTGATATGTATGAAGGAAATTGTCTAGTTTCACGCTTTTGTCATCCCATATTAGTGCGGTGCGTCAGATAGAGAAAGTCTGTTGCGTGATAAATTATCGGGTCTGACGCACCCTACAAGAGATAGAATTGATAATGCTTATTTAATAGATTCTGTCAATGCGTAACTCCTAATTTAGCGCAACCCAACGCATTTGTTGGGTTTCGTGCCTCAACCCAACCTACAAAACTTAAATAAGTAGGTGGGTAAACAAAAAACTGTAAATGTTAAATATTTAGATTAAAACTGGATCACCACTTATCCCCTTATGTAAAAATAATTGGCGGGAACGATTCAGGAAAAATCCACTCCAGGGAGGTTCGACTTCCTGCACCCGATATCCCAGCTTGTAATAAAGCTTTCTTGCTTGGTGGTTATCTTCCAGAACATGAAGATATATATCTTCAAACCCCCATTCTAAGCAGACCTTTTCACAGCCTATCAGTAAACTAGAAGCAACACCATGCCGACGATAGTTGAGGTCAACGGCTAAATTAGATAAATAAAGATACCGTTTATTAGCATAAGTCCAAGAATCACTAAAACGTAAACTTACTTCTATAGTTCCAACCACATCCTTAGCACCACTGGCATCTGTATTAACGGCAACCAAACAAGTATGATAAGGTGCAGGTGACGTAAGACGATACCGTATATCTTCATAAATACCCAATCGGAATAAAGGGAAAGCCCATCCCCAGAAGCCCGTTTGCGAGTGAAAGCTTTCAGAAATAATGTGAACAACACCAGTCAAATCAGCCGTCGTAGCTGCACGAATTTGGACTAGAGAGGTGGGTGTTGTGCCAGTATCTGCAACTGGTTGTTGGTAATGTGGATCAAAAAACCAAGGTTTCAAAGCTAACTAAATAATGTATTTTAAATCAATGGTATATATTAAGGTAGGGAAAAATAGCATTTTGCCCCTACATCATATATCTTAGTTTAAGGATCAATACCTTGTCCAAATTGAAAAAAGTCTTGATCTGTAGGTTGGATTGTGGAACATGAACGTATCCCTGCTGGAAACTGCGTGAACACCCTACCGTGGCATTCGCCATAACCCAACAAACACATCGGTTCGTATTCAAGCCTGATAGATGTACTATTTGTGACTAATTTATCAATAAGGAAGATACAATTAAGCTAGAAATGTTAGTGCGACTCCTGTAATGGGAAACCTGAATATGGAGTTTGATCCAAAGAATCGGGCAGCGTACCCATTTGTGATCTCACCAACAACTCAACAGCTACTCAAGTCTTTCAGATGTTCCTGCTCACTGACTCAAAGATGTAAACTCTCGGTGCGAACTGTGAGATTTTGTGAGAAAATTATTAATCATCAATGGAGGTGAGAGAAAATTCGGTAAATGAGTGAAAATTTCTACGGAGTGTTTCGATTTTAATTTAATGATGCCATCTCAACTGACTCATCAATATCCCTACCTGATCAGAATATTCTTTATCCGACTGCCGTTGCAGCAGGAAAACGGTGCATGAATTTACAAGCAAACAGTAAGCCGAAAATTTTGGTTGTCGATGATGAACCAGACAACCTAGACTTGCTTTATCGCACCTTCTATCGAGACTATCAGGTGCTGAGGGCAAACTCTGGGCCTGCGGCCTTAAATCTGCTGGCAGAAGAGGGTGACATCTCAGTGATTATCTCCGACCAGCGGATGCCGATGATGAGCGGTACAGAGTTTTTAAGTTTAACAGCGACTCAATATCCAGATATTATCCGTATTATTTTAACTGGCTACACCGATGTTGAAGATTTGGTGGAAGCGATTAACGCTGGCAAAGTATTTAAATATGTAACTAAACCATGGGAAGCGGAGGAACTCAAGGCTGTAGTCCGTCAAGCCTTAGATACACACAATGTCCTCCGGGCTAGAACCCGTGAACTTACTCGGACACTGCGGCAAGAATCGCTGCTAAATACGGTGACAAATACAATTCGCAGCGCCCTAGACTATCGACAAATTTTGCAAGCGATCGTCGATACCGTGGGGCAGATGTTGAATCTAGATGTTTGTCTGTTACGTCCTGTATACGATGAACAATTGGCTGATGAAGGGTTTGTTTACCAAAAGGCTGCTGTGGCGATTGAGGAGGAAAAGTTAGCCAATGGAGATAGTACAGAATCGGTTTCTGCTGCAAGTTTGAGCTTGGGAGGAAATTATGCTTCTGGATTCTTGCAACCCATATCCTCGTCACCTTTACTAGGGCAAACAGTATGGGAAACCCGTGAAGTACAGGTGATTAATGATGTATTAAATGATGAACGAGTAGAAGGAGAAAGGGCAGAAGCTTTTGCTGTGGCTAATATTTGTTCTAGCTTGATTGTACCGTTAATTTGTCAACAGGAATTGATGGCGGTGTTGGCCTTGCACCAATGTTTTGAGCCACGCCTGTGGGGGGATGATGAGGTACAATTGGTGTCGATAGTGGCAGATCAGGCAGCTTTGGCTTTATCTCAAGCCTATGCCTATGAGCAGGTACGGGCTTTGGCGAAGCGAGAAGCTTTGGTAAATACAATTACAAATAAAATTCGCTCTAGTTTAGATCCCCAAGATTTATTTGCAGCTATTACTCAGCAACTAGGAAAGGCTTTAGAAGTTGACGGTTGCGTTTTGTCTTTGTGGACAGAAGAAGAGGAATGTAGTGATGGTTTTGGGGATAGTTGTGTTTTGTCTTTGTGGACAAGGGAAAATGGAGGAAATAGGGGGGAAGGGAACTCGGAGGAAGGGTTTTGGCCGAAATCAAATTCGTCAATGCCAGTTAGGGAAAATCAACTGCTGCAAGAAGTGATAAGGACACAAGAGCCTGTTGTGGTTGCTGATACTAATAATTTTAATTTAAAAGTAGAAAGTTTTAATTTATTTTTGAGAATGCCAGTACGATCGCTCATGGTTGTTCCCTTACTAGCAGATGGGAAATGTATTGGTAGTATTACTATGGGTAAGGGCAAGAAAATACACAAATGGTTAAATTCAGAAATAGAATTAGCCAAATCAGTAGCATCCCAAGCAGCGATCGCTGTCCAGCAATCACGCCTATATCAAAAAACCCGTGAACAAGCAGAACGGTTAATACAACTAGATCAACAAAAAACCGAATTTTTCCAAAATATTTCCCATGAATTTCGCACACCGATCACCTTAATTCAAGGACCCTTAGAATCGGCCGTAGGGATGAAAGAAGGATTATCTTATGAACAAAGTGCGATCGCTCTCCGTAACTCCCGCCGACTACTGCGCCTAGTCAATCAGCTACTAGACCTACAACGCCTAGATGCAGGAAGAATGCAGCCCAGTTTCCGTCCTTGCGATCTAGTCGAATTTGTCACCCAAATCGTCGATTCATTTCGCCCCTACTGTGAGAAAAAAGGACTGCAACTCCTCACCAATTTAGATCCCTGTCCAACAGTCTATTTGGATGTAGAAAAATTTGATAAAGTAGTTTACAACCTGCTGTCAAATGCAATGAAATTCACGCCAGAACAGGGGACAATTACCGTCAACCTAGCAACAGAGAACAATCATTGTATTTTACAAGTACAAGACACAGGTATTGGCATTCTTCCAGAACAGATTCCCTATTTATTTGAACGCTTCCGTCAAGCTGAAGGTTCAGAAAATCGCACTCATGAAGGTAGCGGACTAGGTTTAGCCCTAGTCAAAGAACTGGTAGAACTACATGGAGGGCAAGTAACGGTAGAATCAGTATATGAACAGGGTACTACATTTACCTTACTGCTGTTAGCCGGTTCAGAACACCTACCATCAAAACAAATAGTAGAAGCCCCAGGGGAATTAAACACCAGCCGCGCCAGCGTAGAACTAGCTGATTTAGAACAGTTAGAATCAAATACAGAGTTTGAAATTAGCAGAGACTTATTAACCAACGCCGAAACTCAAAATTCCACCGAAACCAGCAATCTCATCTTAGTCGTAGACGATAACCCAGACCTGCGATCCTATGTTTCCGAAATCCTCCGTCGCCACGACTATCGAGTAGCTAACGCTCGTAATGGACAAGAAGGATATGATGTAGCCCTACAAATAGCACCCAACTTAATCATCACGGATTTAATGATGCCCATATTAACAGGTATGGAGATGATTCAGATGATCCGTAGGGAAGAGAAATTAAGAGGGACACCAATTATTCTCTTGACAGCCAAAGTAGATGAAGAAACTCGGATCACAGGGACAGAACATGGTGCAGATGCTTATTTAGCCAAACCATTTAACGACCGGGAACTTTTAGCAGAAGTAAAAAATCTTTTAGCTTTAAAGGAAAACGAAAAGCGCGTTTTGGAGTTAAACACCTATTTAACAGAATCAGTCCTCAAACGGTTTTTACCTGCTGTATTGGTGCAAAAAGCCGCAGCCGGTAACTTATCCTTAGATTTGCGACCAGAACCACGTTTAGTCACAGTTTTATTTAGTGATATTGTCGGGTTTACCCAGCTATCAAATACCCTGAGATCCCGAAGAGTCGCCCAGATATTGAATGAATATTTAGAAACAATGACCAGAGTTGTTTTTGGCAACGGTGGTACAGTGGATAAATTTATGGGAGATGCTATTTTAGCTTTATATGGAGCGCCAGAAGACCTGACCCCCAATGAACAAGTGCGTCGCGCCATTAACACAGCTAGAGCCATGCAAAACGCCCTGATTCAATTAAACGATCGCTGGCGAGAACAAGGAATATTTGAAACCGATGGCCGCAAAGGTGTACAATTCCGTTGTGGGATTCACCAAGGTACAGCCGTGGTGGGGATGTTTGGCAGTGAACAACGTGCTGATTATACAGCGATCGGACCAAGTGTGAATATTGCGGCTAGGTTACAAGCTGCTGCTGTTCCAGGGACAATTTTGGTTTCTGCTGCTGTAGCTGATTATTTACAAGAAGAAGAAATCACTAAAGGTAGTCCTCTGGAATTAAAAGGAATTGATGAAACGGTACTAACTTTTGTTGTCACACCAGATAAACTTGTTTGATTTTGTGGGCAGGAGGCAGGGGGCAGGAAGAAGAGAAGAATCACAATACTTGTCGGTTAAGCTAAAAACATTAAATCAGGTAGGTTGGGTTGACGTTAGGAAACCCAACATTTACGGGCTTTTGTTGGGTTGCGCTGTCGCTTAACCCAACCTACAAAAACTCTTAACCGATAAGTATTGAGAAGAATCGTTATTAGATACTGAAAAACCAAACATTTGAAATTAAAATGACACAATTGGTTGCTGATAAAACTCCAATTTCTACTAAATACGAGAGGAGAAAATCTCACACACCTTCGTTTTGGATTACTGTATTTATAACTTCTATTTCTCTACATTTTTTGGGATTTTGGTTGATTCGTTCTGGTGATGATTTTGGACTTTGGTTTCCCTCCTCTAATCAAAATAATATCGCTATTGATTTAATAGATATTCCTGCTGCTGAAAAATCACCCATAACTACACCTAAATCAACTACCAAAACAGTTAGACAAACACCTGAACCAATAAAAGCTAAAACATCAGAAGCTACTACTAAAAGTCAAAATGATGATGCAATTAAGACTGAGGTTAAAAGCGAAGCGAAAACTCAATCTTACACTGCTCCAACAAATAAAAATAATAATCGACCCACTTCAAAACAAACTTCACAACCATTAGATCCTACACCTACCCCAACAGTTCCCCTAGATGATCTCCCGTGGAATCGTCGTCAAGAGGTTAAATTGGGTCAGGGAAAGCTACTACCACAAGATATTCCCCCAAGTTCACCCGAACCAACTCAAGAGAGTTCACCCACTCCTAAAATTGCCACTTCACCCCAACCAACTCAAGAAAGTTCACCCACTCGCAATACACAAAGGGAAGGAGCGATCGCTACTATATCGAGTATACCAAAAAATGAACTAAGTCAATTAATACAACAAAAACAATGGAGAATAGGGGCTTTACCAGATGTTTTAGCCGAGTACAAAGGCAGTAATACCAAGCAAATAGACCTAACTTTAGTTCCTGGAGATGGGGGAATTAAGTCAGCGAAAATACTAGCTAGTTTAGTAATCGATCAAAACGGTAAATTTCAGCAAGCAGTGATTTTAGAAATTGAACCAGCAGAACTTACCAGCGAAAAGAGTATTTACGAGGAAGCACTAAATCAGCTTTTTCAGTCAGACAAGTTTATTGCTGCTTATAATCAGGATGGTTCACAACCTCCCTTGAGTAATTTATTTTTGCGAATCTCCATACTGATCACAAATTTAACAGATTAAAGGATTAACAGGATGAATTTTAGGTTTTTTTCTGTTCCTTGTTATAAATACTTGCACTTTTTTAAAAGCTATGCTATATTAACAAAAGTCAGTGATTCGCGGGTGTAGTTTAGTGGTAAAACTCTAGCCTTCCAAGCTAATGTTGCGGGTTCGATTCCCGCCACCCGCTTTTAAACTATAAAAATTCAATATTATTGTACATATATTCAGGTTCTAAACTTAAAAAATCATCATCAAAGGTAAAAATGACTCTTTGTTGAGATAAGCTATAAACTAATTGTTGTTGATCGGATACACCAATTAAACCTGCTTCTGAGGAGGTTGTGACATTAACTCCTCTCATTTTTAAGCCATTTGCTATGGCATTGTTAACGTTTTCATCAAGGTGAAATTTAATCTTGTTGACCATTTTCACCTTTCAATATCTTGTGAATTAAGGATGGTTTGTGATGTTGTAATTTTCTGGCAAACTCTTCCCCCTCTTCAATTTGTTGCCTAATTTCTGTTTGATGATCATGGTAATAGGCTAAAGCTGCGTAAACATCAGCTAGGGTAATACTAGGATAGTTATAGATAATTTCATCTGGGGACATTCCCATTCTTTCGTGCCAAATGACAATATCTTGAACTTTGATTCGATGTCCAGCAATACGCGGTTTTCCACCACAGATACCAGGAGTAATTTCAATGTGTTGTGCAATGAGTAAAGATGACATTATTTTTTACTATTAATACAATCATTCATAATCCATCAATTCTAGCGTTTTTTATAAAATCAAACAACATTATAAAAAATCTCCAGTTATTACACATTACTCTATCGAATTAAGTTTTTATACCCTATTGACAAATTTTACAATAATGTGGATATTGAGGATGTCGCTTTTAATCTTTTAACTTTTATCATGCTAAAGGTTAACATTTCTACCCCCCCCATAATTGCTAAAGCCCTTGCTGTGACTGGTTTTACAGCTTCTTTGTTGTTTGCTGCTACCCCCGCAAATGCTTTGAGTTTTACTTTCTCCTTTCAGGATATAGATAGTGTCTTCGGACCAGCAACTAACGGATTCATTACGGGAACGCTAGATGGTTTAGTTGAGGGAAATAACCCAGGAGCAGGGATCACAGCAGAGGTTTTATCTAGTCCTGGTGGTCAAGGACTCGGTGCTTATAGTTTTTCTAATTCTTTGGGTGGTAACGCTTTCGTGGTTACTGGGGGTAATATTACTTTTGCTAATGCGGCATTCCTGCAGGGATCGAATGAGTTGCGGTTAGGAACACCTAGTAATGGTGGTTACGGAAACCGGCTTTCAGATTCGTCCTTTTCCTTTTTCTATGCTGATATCTCAAATGCAACAACATTCACCCCTGCGACACCTGTTCCCTTTGAGTTTAACCCGACTCTTGGACTAGCAACACTGGGGATTTGGTTTGGTGTTTCCAAGTTGCGTAAAAAATACAGTTTGAATCACTAATTTTTACTGTATCCTAGAAAGAGGCGATCGCACTTTTGAATCTATACTAAACACGGCTTAATCATTTGATTGTGTGGCTAAGGGTTTAGCAATGCTAAACCCCTACAAATCTGGGTTTTTTGTCATTTTGTAAAAGTCCTGGAACACGATCGCTATTTTAAAGTTAATATTATTTTATTCCCTGATATAAAACAAAAGCCAAACAAATATCACTCTGACAATTCTTCTTGATCTGTTGGATCTGTGAAATTAATTTTCTCGTATAGTTCGTTAAAAGGAATCTGAAAATCTATTGATTGCAGCGATAAAACTGCTGATTCTAACTCATATTCAGTCAATATCCATTTATTATTATCAGTTTTTACATACTGCATAACATGATATTTATATTGGTCAATTAAAATATATTCTTGAAGTTCTGGTATTGAACGATAGTAAAGGAATTTATCAACTTGGTCATAATCTTTAGTTGATTTAGATGCAACTTCAGCAATTAGTAAAGGATTCATCACTGTAGTGGTATTTGTTCCTGTATAGATAGGTTCTCCTTGAATTACCATTACATCAGGATAAGTGTGCTGACGATAGCGGGGTATCCATAAACGAACATCACCAATATAAATGTCATATTTTTGTTTTTTTAAGCAAAATTTTAAAAAAGTAGCCAAATTCAGAGCAATTTTGTTATGATTTGTAGTTCCCCCTGTGATATGTACAATTTCTCCATTTCTGTATTCACTTTTATATTCTGCTTTTTCTTCCAGTTCTAAATATTCTTCTGGGGTGTAGTAGGGTTTTTGTGTTTGTATTAGCATAAAATATGTTGACCCCTCAATTATTGTTCCGCTACTAAGATTATACTAAAAAATGAAATTAAAAGATTAATTACTGTTAGCGATCGCTATCATCATAGATAATGGTACTGTAGCAAAATATTCTCGTTGAAATTGTTCTTCACTGACTGCGGCTAAAAATTGATTAATTATTATATCTCCATGATTTTCATTACTATTAACTTCATCCCAAGTAATGTGAAAATGACGATCTTGGTGTTGAATTGTAAAGCCTAAAGATTTTAAAGCTTTAAATCCAAAGAATAAAGTTTTGTCACTTATTCCCAATTTTTCTAACAGTTGTAAACGAGTTACAGGTTGATTTGTACGATTTAAATATTTAGCCAAACCTACCAAGGTAATCCAAATTTCCTGCGGTTTTTGATCATTGGGTTTTTTCCAAGCAATAGCTAACTGTTGTTGATTGTACAATGACCTTCTAAACCATGCACGTAAATCATCCCAACTTGTTGGACAATCTTCAATAACTAACATAGATGAGTTTTTACTCAAATTTGCAGAATATTCCTGTTTAGATATATTTCTCCAGTCTAAAATTAACGTTGAAGGTTGAAGTTTAAATTCTGATTCCACACTAGAACGGACAGCAATCAATCTAATTTCATAGCGTTTTTTAAAACTATTAAAATCTAATTCAGCTATACAATCACATTTACCTATAGGTAATTCATCTTTGTAATGTCCCCACCAAATCCCAGGAAAAGGATTTTTAGTAGAATCATCTCTAATATCAAACTCAGTTTTAATATACTGTATTTTCTTACCTTGTAAATCTTGCGGATTACGATGCCAACTATTTTCAAACCAACAATTTTTAATTAATAACTTAGGAATTGGGTTTCCCATTCCACAGGGTTCTAAAAGTTTAAGTTCTAAAAATAAATCTTTGCTTAAATCTGCGACTGTCACAACTAAATCAGCTTGTATCGTTGGTGTAAGATTTACTCCTCCTAAAGAATGGCGTAATTTTTGGTTAATTGCATCTGTAAACAAAGGAATATTTTCTATCGGCAAACTTAAACCCGCAGCAAAAGGATGTCCTCCAAAGCGATATAATAAATGTGCTTGGTCTTTGACTAATTGATATAAATCTACAGAGTTAATTGAACGTGCAGAACCACGAGCTAATAATGATATAGTAGGATTTTCTTCATTACTTGTATTTGCCGTGCTTAATAAAATTGTTGGACGACCAGTTTCTTGTGCAATCTGTCCAGCGACTAAACCCAGCACCCCTACAGCCCATTGAGGATCTGCTAAAACAATGACGCTGGTGGTTGATAAGTCTATCTGGGTCAGCTTTTGGGATACTTGCCCTTGAACATCTTTTTGTAAAGACTTGCGACGGGTATTAGCTAATTCTGTTTCTTCTGCTAATTGGTAGCAACGTTTAACATCACGACTGGTTAATAATTCTACGCAGAAACTCGCGTCACCATGAATGCGACTAACAGCGTTAATGCGGGGACCAAGACCGAAGGAAATATCTGTAGGGCGATCGCCACTTTTCTGGCATAATTCTAATAATCTCCCTACACCTGGTCTTCTCCGTTCTGGAATTGGTTTTTTATAATCTGTTTGTAGTTGCTGAATCCCTAACTGCGCTAAATAGCGACAATCTCCACTTAATTGGACTAAATCAGCAATTAATCCCACCGCTACTAAATCTAATAAATCAGTTAACGGCTGTTTTGGGATATCAGGTAAAGTTTTATATAACGCTTCCACCAACTTATAAGCCACCGCTACCCCAGAAAGATGAAAAAGCGGATGTTCATTAGATAAAAATCGGGGGTTAATAATAGCTGTAACTGGGGGACGTTCTGATGGTAAAGTATGATGATCTGTGACAATAACATCTATACCTAATTTTTGAGCATAGATAATTTCATTAATATTTGTACTACCCGTGTCACAAGTAACTATTAATTTACAACCTTCTTGATCTAAACGATCAATTCCTCGTTCATTAAGTCCATGAGATTCTGTAATGCGATTGGGAATATAATAACTTAATTGTTGATTTTGCTCAAAAAATTCTCCCAAACCGTCCCATAATACAGCCGTTGAAGTAATACCATCAGCGTCAAAGTCTCCCCAAATTGCAATTTTCTCTTTAGTTTCTGCGGCTTTTTTTAACCGATTTACAGCCAAATCCATTTCTATGCCAAAATCAAAAGGACTTGCAGGTTTATAAGCTTGATAATTAATAAAAGTCGAGAGTTTTTCCTGATCTTTTATTCCCCGTTGCCAAAGTAATTGAGCCGCAAAAATTCCACCAGATTGAGGTATGTATGGTTTCACCATTTCGATGAACCAATCAGGGGGTTTTTCAGTCGTTGTTAAAGTCCATTCCATTGAATTTAATTAAATTAATTATGGCTTGCTGATAGCGTGGTGTAAGCTAGTCATTTTTCCTTTCTTCGAGACTATTCTTAACTGCTTCTTATTCTTCCTCCTGACTCCTGACTCCTGACTCCTGACTCCTAGCCCTCCCGAAAAGATTTTTTAGCCAACCCTAATTACGATTCATCATTGATAATTAAATCCGTTGGATAGTCATTTACTAAAGGATTTATCACCACTTCACCAGAAATTCCTTCTGATTTGCGAGGACGCATAGTGGGACGGGTGCGTTTATAACCTGCCCTTTCTGCTTTTTGGTGTTCATAATCAATTAGTTTGCCATAATATGGATGTTTACTCAAATTCATTGATAAAAAAATATGTTGACGCATATTACCAAAACCTTTACGATTAAAAAACTTAACTGCTGGGATATTGGTAGGATCAGTATCTACTAACATAAATCGTGCGCCATCTTCAATCATTCGAGATATAATTTTATCAACTAATTTTTCGGCTACTCCCTGACGTTGAAATTTGGGATTGACAGCTAACCATAAAATGTAACCATAAGTCCAAGATGCTTTGGCAATAATAGTTCCCAAAATAAATCCCGCAAGATCATTTTCTGTTTCTGCAACCAGACAATATTCTGGATCTGTGTTGTAAAGTCCTATTACTTCCCATTCATCCCAGGTACGGTATAAATAAGGATATAAATCGCTGGTAAATAGTTGTTCACCTAAATGATAAACAGGGGCAATATCGTCAATTCCTAACTCACGGACATAAATTAAGCTATTATCATCAAATACTGTCATAAATATTGCAGTTAATTTTTAACATTTATTTTCTGAATATTGGCTTTGAAAAAATCTCTGTATGTCGCAGCTAAAGGAATGATAAAACAAACGAAAAATATCAGATTTAAAACAGCGTTTTGCCAAAATCCTGTAGATATTGAAAATGAACTATCTACTATCAACCAAATAAAGATTGATGCTGTGATAGTCCACCATGCCTCACCTTCAACTCGACGAAATGAACCTAAAAGAACTAAGAATATAATAACACTCCAACCAAGCATTACTGCACCAAGCACACCATGTACGAATTTAATGTAAGAATTTGCGGCTTCACTAAAGGTAGTTTGTACTTGAGATGTGTGAAAAAATATTCCGTTGAAGAACGACTGCATGAAATCGGGGAAGATGATTAAGGTAAGACCAAATATAGCTACTCCAAAAGTGGTAATTACTAAGCAATACCACCAGAAACGAAACCATAAATTGATCATTTAACTTATCTCCTGAATTTTTATAGTAATACTTCTTGAATGATATCGAGATTAGGGATATGATTACCAACAGTTGCGTCTGGGGTTTCTAAGCGATCGCACCGCATAACAAACTGACAAAATTTACAAACTTGTTTAGATTCAGGAACTTGGGGAAAAGGTTGATTTTGTTGATATTGCTGCAACCAATAGGTTAAATTGACTAAAATTTGATTTATTTCCTGTCTAGTTTGTTCGTGTTGTTGACTATTGTAGTTAAATTTAACATTTTGAGGATTACCTTTAGGTTGAAAAAACCAATAAGTCATAGAGATATTTTCCGGCAGATAGGTGGTAGTTTCTGCCAAAACATACAAGTACAGCCGTGTTTGCCAATTTTCAGCTAATTTTTTAGCCCTTGCTGGTCGTGAGGTTTTCCAGTCGAAAATTTGGGCTTGTTGTTGATCTGCAATTAATAAATCATAGATTACCGTTAATAAATAATCTTGGATTTGCAAAGTACGATAATGTTCACTTTCTCGAAAACTTTGATCATCCTTGCCAGGTGCTAAAATTTCCGGTGCAGCCTCAGCAAAACCACTCATCCGACTTTGTAGTTTATCATCTGCTAAGAGAAAATTATCAATTGGTAAACCCATTTCTTGTTGCTGCATTAGCAAGTGAAATCGACTACCTAATGTTTGACGTTCTTCGTGATCAGGATCAGCAGGAGTAGTGAGTTGTTCTAAATAAGTATGTTGAAATTTACGAGGACAAACTGTAAGTAAATTCAGATGTCCTTGAGACAGACGCAGTAGTGGAGTAGAAGTTGATAGCATTCTTTCTTTGCACCTTTGCGCGAAACAAAAACCCAAAAATAAAAGGTAAAAGAATGAAATCTAGATTTTGGCTTCATCCCTTTACCTTTTTATATACCTGATGCTTATTTAATGTTAGCTCTTGCGTCCTTAACTGCAACAAAGAAAAATAATCCAGTTAGAGGGATGCTTAAAGCCAAAATAATCGCAGTGACTTGGACACCTAAATCTGGCTGTCCATAACTGAGTTCAAACACCGAACCAACAGCAGCGATCGCTGTTATACAAGCACAACCTAAAAATAAACCGCTTTTTGGAGTTAAATACACTACTAAATCACCCTATGCTACTGGTTTCACTGCCTGATACGAGAAGCCATTTTTAGATAACTCCTGAGTTAAAGTCAAGAAATTTTCTACACGATCTACAAATACCACACCGTTGAGGTGATCCATTTCGTGTTGTATGCAGCGTCCGAGTATGTCACCAGCTTTTAATGTTTTGGGGTGTCCATATTCATCCTTATAGGCAATTTCTACCACTTGGGGACGTTTAACATCTAAAAAAACCTTGGGAATGCTTAAACACCCTTCCTGGGCAATACAGAGGTCTTTGCTGACGTTTTTAATGGTGGGGTTAATCAACACCAATGGAGGGGTCGTTGGTTTATCTGGTTCGCAGTCGATGACAATTAGTTGTTTATGAACGCCAATTTGAGGAGCAGCCAAACCAATGCCATCTTCACTGTACATAGTTTGCAGCATTTCTCGCACCAGTTGGCGGAGTTCATCATCTATTTTTGTAACCCGTTTTGCTGGCTGACGCAACACGCGATCGCCTAAGTAGTGCAGTTGCAACGGTGGTTTTTTTATCTTTTTTTTCTCTACAGCAATATCAGATGGCATGATTGTCGGGGGCTTGTTTATTATTTAATTCTATCAAGAGGGAACGGGGAACGGGGAACAGGGGCAGGGGGCAGGGGGCAGGGGGCAGGGGAAGCAGGGGAGGCAGGGGAAGCAGGGGAGGAATAAATCTTTTATCACCAATCACCCATTACCCATTACCCATTACCAATCACCAATTACCCATTACCCATTACCTTCTTACTAACTTCCAAAGGTAAAAAAATCGTCATTACTTCCCCATAGTGAGGACGCTGACGTACAATTAATTTACCACCGATCGCTTGAAATAGATGCTTGGTTGCTGCTATATTTAAACTAATTGTTCCTGTCTCTGGTTGGAATGTCAACAATTGACCCAAAGATTTGCGAATTGGTGGAGTTGTGGTTTGTGTTCTATCTTGGCAATCAAATTGGGGCGATAACTGTAACTTGAGTTGATCACCAGCCAAAATTACTTGCACTTGAATATGGCTACCAGGTGGTAAACTACGGGTAAAATTCTCCATTAAACCGGTTAGTACCCTGTCCAACATTGCGGGATTACTCACCACCGTCGGTAATTGTTGTGGTAAAACCACATCTAAAGTCAAATTTCGCCGCTTTGCTGCTTGTTGCCAACGGGGGATACTTTGACGTAAAACTTCATCTACACACATTGGTGTAAGTTGGGTATAGGCAGATTTACTAGACTTACAGGTTTCTAACTCTGCGGCTTTAAATAGCAACTCCATCCGGTCAATTTGCTCAGTACACTCGTGATCAATCACTTCTAACCGACTGATGACATTAGTGGGTAAATCGCGCCGTTTTAGTAGCAACCGCGTCATCATGCGAATGGTAGTTAGTGGGGTACGAACTTCATGAGCGAAGGCTTGAAGTAATTCTACATCAGGACGAGAAGATGAAGCAGACGGTTGGGGAGATGGAATAACAGGGGGAATAGGTGCTACCTTATCCGTTCCTGGTTCTGGTAATCCTTGAAGTAATAACTGGCTAAATTGAACTATAACTTGATAATCTGGGGCAATTGGAGCATATTTTTCGACTAATAAATCTAAATTAGCAAATAATTCTGGATTAGTTAAAATTACTCTAGCACCCAGCGATCGCCATGCTTGCTGAACAACCTCTGACTCAAAGGAAAATAAAAATTCTTTTTTACCACTACTATTTTCTGACAAAACCAAAACTAATCTAAATTTCTCTGTAAATACCAAACAAAACTGCTCACATCTGAGAGGATCCGTAGGCAGTAGAGGTAAAATAGATTCTTGGGCAGTGACACCAGAGCGATCGCACTCCTGACTCATCTTACCCAGATCATCCTCCAAAGAAGGCATTTCCTCAGCCAAATCAAAAGGCATCAAAGCCAAAGGATTAAAAGGTCTGGTTGTGAAAGCAACTGATTGTAAATTTTGAGTTAATTCCGGCTGACTAAATAAAGGTGTAGGTGCAGTGAGAATTAAACCTTGGGTATAGTCCGGTGAAGTAGTAGCTAAATTTTTCAGCAACAAATTTTCCGTCGCAGCTAGGCTAATACGCCATTGCTGTTCCGCTTTAGCAGGAGAACATTCAGCCATACTCAATTGGCTTTGTGTTAACACTTCCCTCAGACTCAGCAAGATCCATTCGTACACAGGTTTTTACCCCTTGATTAAAAAGCGTTTAATAACAGCTAGGGTAGACATTGCAACATCACACTATATAAATACGACCTTATAGTTATTTGTGTACTTCCGACAGTCGTAGAACCGAACAATTAGGGAGAAATTTCCCCTGGAGACTTTTATAGGGAGGTAAGTAGGTAATAGGTAATAGGTAATAGGTAATAAATTAATTATTCCTCCCCTGCCCCCCTGCCCCCTGCCCCCTGCCCCCTG
>NZ_JAYGHC010000034.1:25444-34760 GCF_034932285.1 Cronbergia sp. UHCC 0137 | reverse complement strand
CTGCCCCCTGCCCCCTGCCCCCTGCCCCCTGCCCCCTGCCTCTACCACTTCCCCATTTTTACAAAATATAAATTTTTGACCAATAATGTGCCGAATCTCTTTCAAGTTGATAACATCGAATGATATAATGTGGTGCAGCATCATCTACCCTTAAAAAAAGCTGCTTAGACTCTAACCGTTCAGATCGATAAAGAGTTCTTACCATATACCAAGCCCTACTCGTTTGTAGCCACAAAGAAAATTTGATTGGCGCTTTTTTAGAATTGGCTCTTAGACTCAGCCTCTAGAAGTTGTCCCAAATCTGATTTTCAGCAAACTAGCTGTTTGGTTAAGCAATGCTGTTTTTTCGGCTTTAATTGTTCTTTAAAATTCGCTCCTCCAAAGCACACACACCTCCATTAGGTGGTTAGAACATCAATTGTTGTCAGCTTCACAACAGGGTTTTACTCCTGACTCCTGCTATATCGCTTCAAGTACCCACATCGGAGATAAAAATGAACAAATTTATTCCTTTCCTAGTTAGTTGCACTCTCTTAACTGGTGTATTTGGTTGCCAAGAATCTCCAAAAGCTGGTACACAAACACCCAACCCTAGCATTGGTAATACTGCAAAACCAGCATCTAACACCACACAAACCACAGATAAAACTACTAAACTAAGTCCAGTAATTAAAACTACAAGCGACTTAAAAAGCGAAGTTACTCAAAAATTAAAGCAAGGTTTACCTGGTAATAAATTAGAAGTAGAAAACAAAGCCGGTGAAATTATCCTCAAGGGTACAGCCACTTCTCAAGAAGAACTGACAAAAGCTGAAACCTTAGCCAAGCAAGTCAAAGGAGTGAAAACCGTCAAGGTAGAAACAAAACTTGAACCTGCGAAAAAACCCTAATTTCTAGATTTTTGGGTGTAGGGTGAGAATAACTTACCCTTATCCCCTTTCTTTTACTGTCTTTATTTAATAAAATATACAAAAATAGCAACATATTGTTACAATATTTAATAACATACATCTAATTCGGTGGCTTCTTCATGATGGTTAAGACACTTCCCCCTAGTTCTCGATCAAGTTTGGAGGGCGATAATCGCGGTGAAACCGTGATTGAAGTAGTAGCAGAAAATACTACAAACGCTTTGGTGAGAAAATCCCCAAAAGTTTCGGCTGAACCACAGGAAATACTCTACAATCCAGCAGAAATAGCGGCACAATACGCTAATAAACCCTGGCAAGTTTTACGACGGATTTTGGCAGTTTTGCGGCCAACTTTATCTTATCTGTTTGGGTTGTGGTGGGATAAACAACGGGGAATTGCCCTCAAAAATGATCGTCGTCGGGCGATTCAGCTACGAGAATTACTGACACAATTGGGCCCTGCTTACATCAAAATTGGACAAGCGTTGTCCACCAGACCGGATTTAGTACCTCCGGTGTATTTAGAAGAACTAACTAAACTCCAAGATCAATTACCACCTTTCCCCAATGAAATTGCTTACCAGTTTATTGAAGAAGAACTAGGCGCAACCCCAGATGAAATTTATGCCGAAATTTCTCCCCAACCAATTGCAGCAGCTTCTTTAGGACAAGTTTATAAAGGTAAGTTAAAGACTGGTGAAGAAGTAGCTATTAAAGTCCAACGCCCAGATTTACGGGAAAAAATTACGATAGATTTGTATATTTTACGCCGACTAGCTGGATTTGTACAGCAGAAAGTCAAACGGGTACGGAGTGATTTAGTGGGGATTTTAGATGAATTGGGCGATCGCATTTTTGAAGAAATGGATTATATTCATGAAGGGGAAAATGCCGAGCGTTTCTTTGAATTATACGGTCATATCCAGGATGTATATGTGCCGAAAATTTACTGGGAGTACACAAATCGTCGGGTTTTGACGATGGAATGGATTAATGGGATTAAATTAACCCAACCAGACGAAATTGGTAAACTAGGTATAAATGCCCGTTATTTAATCGAAGTGGGAGTGCAATGTTCTCTGCGTCAGTTGTTAGAACATGGATTTTTTCATGCTGACCCCCACCCTGGTAACTTGTTAGCCACTTTCGACGGTAAACTAGCCTATCTTGATTTTGGGATGATGAGCGAGATTAAGCCAGCCCAACGTTATGGTTTAATAGAAGCGATCGTTCATGTAGTTAACCGTGATTTTGACTCTTTAGCCCAAGACTACGTTAAATTAGAATTTCTTTCTCCAGAAACCGACTTAACACCAATTATTCCCGCATTTTCCAGAGTTTTTGCCAATGCTGAAGGTGCGAGTGTAGCTGAACTAAATATTAAAAGCATCACCGATGATCTATCGGCTTTAATGTATGAGTACCCTTTCCGTGTACCTCCCTATTACGCTTTAATTATTCGTTCTCTGGTGACATTAGAAGGGATAGCAATCTATATAGATCCTGACTTTAAAGTTCTGAGTGAAGCCTATCCTTACGTTTCTAAACGACTCTTAACCGACCCCGCAGATGAATTAAGAACATCATTAAAAGAGTTACTATTTAAAGATGGTAAATTCCGGTGGAATCGGTTAGAAAACTTGTTGAAAAATGCCCGTGGTAGTGCAGACTATAACTTTAATTTAGTAATTGATCAGGGAATAGAATTTCTTTCTTCGGAACGCGGTTCATTTATTCGTGACAGGTTGGTGGATGAGTTTATTAATGGAGTCGATGCTGTCAGTAAAAATGCCTTACATAGTTTCACTTATGTATTGAGAGAAAGAGTAGGCTTAACTGCAATTAATGAAGCTCCATCTGCAACGGTTGAACAACAACAGACTTTAGAATATATCAAGCGGATTTTAAATATTCTACAAGAAACTAGAGGTTTTAATCCTGCACAATTAGCTACTCAAGTAGCTCAAATAGTTGTTAATCCACGGGCGCGGAATTTAGGACAACAAATTGCCAATCGCTTTACACAAAAGGCTATAGCTAGGTTAATTCGGCAATTATTAGCATCAGAAGAAAGTCTAGTATAAGGGGAGATTAGGTAAAAGAACTGAGCAGAGGTTATGTTGATAGAATTGAGTCTTTTTTACTAATTCTGTTGGCGTGATCAATTTCTGTCCCGGTTCTTTTTATGCTCTAAACAGTTGAAATATGAAATTTTATCAAATATTGAAATTTCTACACTAATAGGAGTTACGCATTGACAGAATCTATTACATCAGAATGATGAATTTTGTATCTTGTAGGGTGCGTCAGACCCGATAATTAAGCAGAAAACAGATTTTTTCTATCTGACGCACCTCCTTAATATGGGATTCCAAAAGACTAAAACTAGGCAATTGCCTTCATACATATCATCTGTATTTTATACGGTGCGTAACTCCTAACCAATTTACTGATTTTCCAAAACACTCTTAGTAATACTTGTTTCCGCTCGCGTATAAATATAAGTTTCCGGGTGTGTAATATTTTGGGTTTTGAATATTTTTTCTGCCCGTTCCCAAAAATCTGTATCTTCACCATAGGGAATATTATGAAATCCCCCCAATTCAAAAAATACCCGCCTTTTTCCAAAAAATGTAGGACCCAAAACACATTCGCGTAAATTAATAGTTTTACCGGGCTGAAAATAATCAGCTACAAAAATTTCTTCCTCAGAAAAAAATCCACCTTGAATTAAATCAACATCAGGATGTTGTTTTAAATATTCAAGACGTGATTCTAAATGATGAGGTTTATAGGCATCATCACTATCAATAAAAGTTATATATTTACCAAAAGATGCTTGAGTACCCGCATTTTTAGCCAAACCTAATTTTTTATTTCGATGTTTTAGATAACGAATATTATTAAACTTCAGTAAATAAGGATTAACCACTTCAAAAGTATTATCTGTGCTACCATCATCTACTATCAAAAGTTCCCAATCTGCAAAAGTTTGATTAATAACACTATTAATGCAATAATCTAAATATTCAGCGCGATTGTATGTACATAATAGCACACTAATTTCTGGATTAATATCAAAAGTTATAGGACTCATAGCAATCTTAGATTGTAGATAACCTTTAAATTCTATATCATATTCAGTTAATTACTCTTCTCTGCGTCTCTGCGTCTCTGCGTGAAAAAAAAGAAATATCACTTTTGCGCTACAATACAAGTAGCAACAGGATAATCTGGATGAAAAGCATCTAACTCTTCAGATGTCAATTCTTCAGTAGCTATACCATGATAACTAGCGATAACAGTAGTAGGATTACCATAAACATACAACCTTTGTTGAGAAAACTTTTTAAACATCCAGGCAAAAGCATCAGGTAAAGGTCGCCAATAATCAACAGGAGTAGCATGAACTCTAATAGAACTTGGAACCATTGCAAAACATTTACCACCAGGTTTTAACCAAGTATAAATATTTTCTACCACTTGCCAAGGTGCATAACAATGTTCAAGGACATTAAAAATCACGATAGAATCAAAAGATTCAGGTTTAATTATAAATGGATCATGGGCATCACCAACTATATCTATTCCTAAACCTGGTTCTAAATTAAGAATTTGATATGATGTACCTGGGTTCACCTCATAGAAATCTTGATCTTTTGGTATTCCCCCTATTTCTAAAATATTGCCAGAAATTTGCGTTTGAACTTGTTCCAGATATTTGCTAAGATAATATCTATCTACAGGTGTACCTCTGGTTAAACCAAATGCTTGACAAATAGGAACAGCTTTTTTTAAATCACCCCAATCAAGAGAACCTGTTGCAGGAGATATTAAACCCAGCTTTTCTAAATCTTTGACTAAATTACCAAATTGTTCTATATTTTCAATAGTATCTAAATCATCTTTTAATGGATAATCGGAAAATAGTTGAGGCAAAACCTGGTAAGTTTCTTGACTGAGATTACCAAGTTCAAACAACATTTCTTTTTCAATAAAGCTGCGAAATCCCTTACCAAAAATTGTAATTTCCCCATCTGCTAAATATACTATGGCATTTTTAATTAAATGTTGATATTGATTTAGCTCCTTAATTAATTTATCAGAAACCGTAGCGGATTTAATTTGTTGAAATATTTGGTAGCCTTTTTCTAAAGAATGTTCATGAACAAATATTTCGAGTATTGTTAACCAGGATTTGGCAGGAATAATTTCTGCTGTGCGTTGACTCCAAGCGAAAATGGCATATAGATCAGAATCTTCTATCTTTAAAAAGGCATTGCTTAAATATGTTTTGATCATATTATTTTGAATAATTTGTGATTACATTATCATGGGAGCGTCATCGTGTCAAGTTGATCTAGAATATTGCTATCTACATCTATATCAAATTTACGAGCAAAATGGCATGGAGAAGCCAGAAGACTGGGCAAATCTTCCATAACCAGTGTTTTAGGGTGAGCGCCTTTTGTTGACCAATCTACATAACGATAATCATCATTTTTCAAATTAAGATGTGGTGCATTAGCGAGAATAGTTTGAAAATATGATTCGTCTGCAAACATTCGACGACGATAGTGTGATGTCAAGGAATTTTTTTGACTGTGAAACTTAATGATATATTTTGCTGTGCGGTGATTAGCTGAAAACCATTGACTTCCAGCAAAACAGCGAAGTTTTTGAGAAAAAGGAGGAGAAGGTTTACTTAATAATGGATGTCCCCAACGAATAGTGAAATCCTTGAAAAAAGGCAGTGAAAATAAATTCCAACTACAATATCGTCGATAGGCTAACATTTGCCACATAACACTCATTTTGACATTTTCTTGATAAACTTTATATATAATTTCTTGATGATGAATATGAGCATCATATTGACTTAAACTTAAATCAGTTAATATTTGTTTTGCAGTTTTAATTGGATAATCAGTGCCACTAAGCAATATAAACCAATCAGGGGGATTTTCTGACTCATACAAGAGTTTAATAGCCTGAACCGTAGCTTCTACAAGAGAAAATTCGCCCCATGCAGTTTGCAAATGAGGACGAACAAAAGAGACATTTTTCGGTAGAGTATCCACAGACAAATCAGATTTAGAAAAATCATGATGACAGACAATTGGCGGATAATTAAACATTTTGTTCAATTGACCTATTAGCCTGTAAATTTGCTGAGGTTGCCTGTGAGTAAGTAAAACAAAACCTACAGATACAGTCATCTTAATTAAATTCTCCCTTTACTCTTCTGCGTCTCTGCGTGAGACAAAATTATTTAATCGCCAATATGCCCTCTTCTCCATCTAAAATCACTTCCATACCCACAGGTAAAGCTGCATTAGGGGTATCATGACCAAATGGTAAATCGGAGACAATGGGAATACCTAAATCACCCAAGCGATCGCGCAAAACTTCTTCTACAATAAAACTAGGAACATTGGGTGAAGCTTCACATTTACTAAAACCCCCTAAAACTATACCACGAACTTTAGACAACATTCCACTTAACCGCCACTGAGTGAGCATCCTATCAATGCGGTAGGGTGCTTCCGTCACATCTTCCCACGCTAAAATTATCCCGTCAAGATTGGGTAATAAATGTGTTCCCAAAAGATGGGTAGCTACTGTGAGATTACCGGGCAGCAACATACCATTAACCACACCACCACCCCAACCGCAACCTTTAAGAGGTGCAAGGGGACGACCTTCTAATAAATCAAATAATCGCTGTATTGACCAGTCTGGTTCATTTGCCAAAGTGGTAAGTACGGGGGCGTGTATGCTGGAAATACCTGCTGTATAAAGACTCCATAACAAAGCGGTAATATCAGAAAAGCCTATTAACCACTTTGGTTGATTTACTTGCCAATGCCAATTTTCTAAAATCCGGGTACTACCAAAACCACCCCTAGCGCAGATAATACCACGACAATCAGGATCTTGCCAAGCGGCGGCTAGTTGCTGAGTGCGGTGTGCGTCTGTACCGGCCAGATAACCCCATCTATCATTTATATTAGGGCTAATTTCGACATTATAACCGCGCGATCGCCAAATTTCTATCCCTTGTTCAAAGGACTGTCGTTCTCGCAAAGTGCCACTAGGGGCAATTACCTTTAATAAATCACCAGGTTTTAAGGGGTCTGGGACAATTTTTGCTTGGGTATTTTTTGCTGGGAATGTCATCAATTATGAAATTTAAGGTTAAGTGAACACCACATCATAATTAACCTGATATTTATAAATCACTCCTGTTAATCTCATTCATAATTGCAACTTTACAGGTTTCTTGTCAATATTCTGATTACTCCTATCCTACTCTTAAATTGCCTAAATTTTTAATAACGAACCACAGAGGCACAGAGAACACAGAGAAAAAACATGAGTAATTTTGGAGTGGGAAGGGAGTAAACAATTTGCTTATCCTAGAACCCTTGTAGAGACGAGAATTTTCGGAGATGTTTATTGTAAATTTTCCGGTAAAGTCTGCGTTTCTGCTACGATACGGAGGCGCTTAATTTGATCTAAAGCATATTCTGCTGTTGCTTGCACTTCCGGGTCTGTATCTTCTACTGCATACCGCAACATCTGACTCATTTGCGTCATCATATCATAAATCCGTACTAAATCACGGATAGCATTTTGCCTGACTTCTGGACTTTTATCTTGTATAGAAATTGCCAAAGCCCGGTTAACTGGTTGCAGTGTATGGATAGTAATTTCTGCTAAAGCTGATAAAATTAAACTATGTTGTTGAGAATCTGCATTGATCATCAATTCTAGCAAAGGTTCAATTGCCCGCGAATCTCCTTCCTCTCCTAAATTCCAAATAGCTTTAGACCGCTTACTTGGGTCAATATTCTGTAAGTCCTGAATTAATTCTTTCATCTTTCTAATCTGTCTCATTTCGTCAACGACGTTAAGTTGAGGGACTAGAGAAGTTGTAGTTGATGGTATTATTTTTGTTTGTGGAGGTGTCTTAGATATACTTAAAACTTGCTGATGATTATTTGTAGGATTTTTTTTGATAAAATATAAAATTACACCCCCACTTCCTAAAATCCCCAACCCCAAAAGTGACCACCAGATAAAATTTGTTTTGCTATCTGGGGAATTGATGGAATTAGTTTTACTGACTGAAACTCCATTATTAGCTGTAATAGCATGAGTTGAGTCTAAACCCAGGTAAAAACAACAGCTAAATATTAAGATGAGATATTTAATAGACAATAGGTAATTTTTTCTCATCCTCAATTGTATGAATGTTAGGATTAAATTTCTGGTTCAGATTGTCTCACAGATAGGGCAAGTTCTGGTTCTAAAATTGGTGGCTGTGTAGTGTGGTTTTTTCCTAGTAGATTATCGCGTTGGTTGATTAAATAAATACTAATTAAAGTGAAAAATACTCCTATCCATTGCAGGGGTGTGAGGACTTCTGAAAGGAAAATATTTCCAAATATTAAGGCAAAGACTGGAGTAAGAAAGGTGAGTGAACTTAAACTGGTGAGATTTCCACTGGAGGCAAAATAAAAGAATAATCCGTAAGCGATCGCACTCCCAAATATTGTCGCATAACTTAAAGCTATCCATTCCGATGTTGCCAGATTTTCCCACTGTCCGCTTTCCACAATGGCAGAAATTCCCCACAACGGCAACCCAGCGAAAATTAAATGCCAACCTGTGGCTATTACTGGGTCAACATATCTACACACAAACCGGATCATCACTGTTCCGACAGCCATTGACAAGGCTGCTAATAACATCAGCCATTCACCACTAGCAAATAATTGTTGCCAATTAGCGGTAGTGATTTGTACCCCTGAGTCGAAAAGATGAAAAATCCATTCTGCCGGTAAGCCGATTAAACTAATGCCTGTAACCCCCAATCCTAAACCCAACCAGCCCCAAAAACCAATATGTTCTTGAAACAACCACAGGGAAAGTAAAGCCACAGCCAAAGGTTGGGAGTCTATCATTACCGAACCCAAACCGGCGTTAATTCTCACTAAACCTTCTGCCAAAAAGCCTTGAAATAGCGCCCCGTCAACTAAGGCAAAAAATCCTATCCACACCCAGGCTAACCAACTTTTAGGTTGGGGTCTACCCATAAAAGCCGCAGCAATCAAAATTAATATACCCGCAGGTAGCGATCGCACTCCCGCCATAAATAACGGTGTAGTATGAGGTATCACCCCTTTCATAGCTACCATGGCCGTTCCCCAGAGAAAAAAGGGAGCAATTAGTAGTAGAGACGCTGCGGGGGATTTAGAACCACTCAGTTGCATGGGCTAACTAGGTTTTTGGTAGATGTATTTTTCAGGAGGCAGGAGGCAGAAGGCAGAAGGGGCTTTCTTAAAGGGGTGATTAAAACCCACCTCTAATTGAAGACAGCCAGAAATGTATTATATTTT
>NZ_JAYGHC010000034.1:15882-25019 GCF_034932285.1 Cronbergia sp. UHCC 0137 | reverse complement strand
GTTTAATCAGTATACTCAACCAACTTAAAACCCCAGGGCTTGAGAGCAGCGATCGCTAATTCCTTATCTATACCT
Organism: Cronbergia sp. UHCC 0137; assembly: GCF_034932285.1. Lineage (NCBI taxonomy): Bacteria > Bacillati > Cyanobacteriota > Cyanophyceae > Nostocales > Nostocaceae > Cronbergia > Cronbergia sp. UHCC 0137. Next base: position 24,944 of record NZ_JAYGHC010000034.1, on the reverse strand, counting down.
TCATAAATCTCCCATTCTGAGTTACGATCTTTAGGATGTCCGTCACCCACATGACCTGCAACCTTGATCACCATCAAATCCCCCAAACGATGACGTTCCAACCCTTTAGGGATAGCTAACTGGAGTTTATGACCGACAAATTTTGATACACTTAATTCAGCTACAGATTCACGCACCAAACAGATATCACCAGCAGTTCCCCAAGTAGTTTGGTAGATGTGGAGCAAAGATATATAAGTTTGTGGTTTAATAGCTCTTTTTAGAACTTGCATGATCTGTAATCCTTAATAAGTCATTCTTGAGTCATTGACACTCTGAACATCTAAATCCAAATGTAGGATTTTAGTCAAAGCATTTTGGGAGGGGCATTTTACCCATCCTCTATTATTTAACTTAAAATAGGGAAAAGCAACAGGAAGCAATTAAAGAATTATTGATTTCCCTGTTCTCTATTCCCTCTTTCATCAACCACCGGCAACGGCTGGAACAATACTGACCTCATCCCCATCTTTTAAAGATGTTTCTGTACCTTGCAAAAAGCGAATATCTTCGCTATTGACATAGAAATTTAAAAAGCGTCTGGGTTTTCCTTCTTCATCGCACAAGCGGGCTTTAATGCCAGGACAACTTAGCTCTAAGGAATTAAAAAGCTCGCCAACATTGCTACCACTACATTCTAGGGTAGCTTGGTTATTCGTAAATTTTTGTAGAGGAGTAGGAACTAAAACTGTAACAGCCATAGGAAAAATATGAGGTATGAAGTGTAACGATATAGGGTCAGTCGTTGACCATTTAAACCAGGACTTGTTGCCATTCTAAACGATCAAGAGTGCGGGATCTTTCTAGCGCTCGTTCAAAACTATCTAGTTTAGCATCAATTGTCAGAGGTTCACCAACATAACCTTGAATTGCTTCTTGGGTTTTCAAACCATTGCCAGTGATATAAACTACTGTAGTTTCATCTGGGTCAATTTTGCCAGCTTCTACCAACTTTTTCAACACAGCAACGGTTGTACCACCTGCTGTTTCAGTGAAAATGCCTTCGGTTTCTGCCAACAACTTCATCCCTTCGATAATTTCGGCATCATTAACTGATTCAATATTACCATTAGTCTTATTAGCTATTTCCATCGCATAAACACCATCAGCCGGATTACCAATAGCTATTGATTTGGCGATTGTATTGGGTTTAACTGGTGTAATAAAGTCCCGTCCTTCTTTGTAGGCTTGAGCAATGGGGGAACAACCTTCCGCTTGAGCGCCGCTAAAACGGACATTTTTACCTTCCACCAAACCGACTTCTACAAATTCCCGGAAACCTTTATAAATCTTGGTGAACAAAGAACCAGAAGCTAGGGGTGCAACTATATGATCAGGTAATTCCCATCCTAGTTGTTCTGCAACTTCAAAGCCTAGTGTTTTAGAACCTTCAGAATAGTATGGACGTAAATTAATATTGACAAATCCCCAGCCGTGTGTATTGGCTACTTCTGAACAGAGCCGATTAACTTGATCGTAGTTGCCTTTCACAGCCATCAGTGTGGGGCTATAAATCAGGCTACCCAATATTTTACCTGCTTCTAGGTCAGAGGGGATAAATACACAACAATCTAAACCGGCATGGGCAGCGATCGCTGCTGTAGAATTAGCTAAATTACCAGTGCTGGCACAAGAAACCGTTGTAAAACCCAACTCCCTAGCACGACTCAGCGCAACCGACACCACCCGATCTTTAAAACTCAGGGTGGGCATATTCACCGCATCATTTTTAATATAAAGCTTATTTAAACCCAGGCGACGGGCAAGACGGTGAGAACGAACCAAAGGAGTCATCCCCGTTCCCACATCTATCACATTATCAGTAGCTACAGGTAAAAATTGACGGTAGCGCCAAATTGAATTGGGTCCAGCTTGAATTTTTTCACGGCTGACAGACAGACGCAAAGCATTGTAGTCATATTTAACTTCCAAAGGTCCAAAACACAACTCACAAACATGACTAGCTTTAAGTTCGTATTCCGCGCCACATTCTTTACACTTTAATGCTTTCAAAATAGAAGTGTTGGCTTGGTTTAAGGTTGCTGTTGCCTGAGTCATAAAATTGCTTTCCCTGTATGTCTGTCAACGTTGAGTCGATAGTAGCACGACCAAAAATACACGTCAAACATACCCGATAAAAATAGTCGGGATTATTATTCACTCAATTGGTGTGTACATACTAAGTAGGTAAACAGAGAAAACCTATAATATCTACGCTTTAGCGATTTTTTTTTGATGATTCAGCCCGAGTCCTGTTCTAAAAGATATTTACTAAGTAAATAGACGCATATCTTTATGAAGTTTTAATAAAAACACATACAAACTTTATATATTAATAGGCTTTTTACTTAAAAATATTTATACGAATAATTACTTGATACAAGATACTACTTGGGTAGGTATCAATTATCTCAATTGCATTTAGCATTTTTATCTGTAATTATATGTAATACAAAAAAAAGGTGTTAAGATTTTAGAGATTTTTACTTATGACGCTTTTCTTTGTGGTACACCATGCTGTAGGATAAATAGACATAAACACTAATCACCTCTAACTAGCCTTTGGATGTAAACCCTCACTTAAGTAAACATAGATTCAGGACAACGAAATCAACGTTCTTGTACTGATGGGAATAAATACCTAATCAAGCCCCACATTTAAGCAACATTTAAGTCTTGATAACAACAAACAATAAATAACCGTTTGTAGTTAACCAATTGAGACTTTAAATGTGATCAATACTTAGGACTTCATATCCACCCAAAAGATTTTTTATTTCTAACTATTGACAAGATTGGTAATAGTGTATAAGGATATTTTATCGCCAAAAGCGATGCAAATCTAAACAATACTTATCCTTGTCAATAACAAGTATCAAATCTTGAAGGTTAAATACTTTGTATTTGACCTGGAGGTTAATTAGTGTTGTCTAAAAAAATAGCACTAAGCCCTAATGCCTTGATGCAACGCTTACATATTCTGTGTCTAACAAATTAAAAAAGGCTGAGGGTGAATGACATGAACTAGGAAATATTTGGGAATAGTATAAGTTCAAGGGTATTTCTCTAATTGATTTGAGTCAATCATCCTAAAGACAGATTTCTAAAATTGCTGGTAAACTACCACAGCATAATTAAGGCTAGTTCTGTCCTTAATTAATATGCAAAGAATAGCTCTAACTTAAATAGTTAGTAGTCCTATTTTTGCTGAGACAAAATCAAAATTCTGAACGGATATCAATTAATATCTACAGTTTTTGTAGGTATAGATTTGTTATGCACAGATATTTTTTTGTTGCCGTCAGTTAATAAAAATAATCAAGCCAATCCAAAAGGCATAAACATCCCCCATGAGTCACAACAAAAAGTCTTCAACTCGCCAACAGGCGCGGATTTTTCGCTCCTTAGTAGCTACAGCATTCTTGGCTAACGGTTTCTTTCAGATGGTTGCTCCAGCGCTCGCTATAGGAACATCTGCCGGCGAAGTCATCAGTAACACCGCGACTGCGACCTACGAAGATGCCAACACACCAGGAACAACCATCAATGCCCAGTCCAACACTGTTACAGTAACAGTGGCGGAAGTTGCGGGTATCACCGTAACTGCTGTTGGTACACCCACATTTAAAACAGACGGTGGAACAGCTGGCACCATTGAAGCTGGTGATGTTCTGTACTTCAACTACAAAGTTACTAACATCGGTAACGACCCCACCAAGTTCCGTATTCCTGACAAAGTAATTGTTGTTGGGGAAGCGCAAGTAGAGCCTGGTCAAAACGTACAAGTTAGTATCGACAACGGCGCAAACTGGACATCCATTACCACAGCCGACTTAGAAACTGGTTCTTACGAACCTGGTGAATCTATACTCGTTCGAGTTCCCATCAGAGTATTATCCTCTGCTCAGAGCAACGACGAAATTGCCGTCACATTAGGTAACGTTCCAGGTGATGCTCAGAACGTCAACCGGAATACAGCAGCAGGTGGTTCTCAAGACGGTGACGTTTACACGGTAGATAACGCTGATGGTACTGGTGGTAATGAAGTTGATGGCGCACCAGTCAACGGCACAAGAGAAGCTAGTGCTACCATTAAGGCAAAGGTTGATGCAGTCGTTAAGCCCTACGCATTAGCCACTGTACTCAAAACCCGCAGCTACAGTGACGGTGGAACAAGTTCTCTTATTACTGATGACAACTTTACCTACAACTTGAGCTTACGAGTTGAAAGTTCTGATCCCACAGGTAATTCAATTACTCCTGGAACTTTGACGGGTGAAAATATCACACTAGATGGTGTAGCTAATACACCCCGTATCTTAATTTCCGATGCCATTCCTTTGGGTACTCAGTTAAGTGTGCTTCCCACGGCTCCTACAGGTTGGACAGTAGTATACGATGACTCTGCTGGATCAACAGACGGAATCAAAGCCAATGCTATCTCATGGAAAACCGTAGCAGGAAGCGGATCACCAACCCTATCTGATGTCAAACGGGTAGGTTTCATTTATACGGCTGGTGCTACTGCTACTACTAGTGGTGATATCATCCCTGGAACAACGGTAAGTGGCTTCCAGGTTAGAGTCGCTGTTACAGGTGCTGCACCATTGACCGTAGCTAACATTGCCCAAGTCTTTGGTAAAACTAAGGAAAATAACCTACAAGTATACGACGATTCCGGTGACCAAAGACCCAGTAACTACAATGATGCTGGCGCTCCTATTGGTACTGATGGCAACGGTGATGGTGTTCCTGACACGATTGCGGCAGGTGACATTGATGATGGTTATGCAAGCGCAACCGATATCACTAATGGTGAACTAACAGCTAATACTGACTCAGGCAACGATAACACTGGTACAGATGGTGGTACTAGTACTAATCGTGGGGAATACAACGTTTTAACAATTAATGTTGCCGGTAATGACTCTGTTATTAACGGTCCATTTAATGCACCAGAAGCTTTTGGTCCAACCGACCAAAACGATGACTTCACCAACAAGTCTTCACCGGTTATTGCTACAGATGCCGCGCCTGGTAGCACCTTCAACCCACCATCTGTAGGTTTCACTAACACAGCGAAAAATAACGGTGGCAATACTAACCCGATTTCCCTTGTTCCTACTCCTCCAACGGTAGCAACTGATTTACCTAACGAAACTGTAGTCACTATTACTTACGGTCAAGATTCAAGAAAATACGTCTGGGATCAAGCAAATAACCGATTCCTGTTCGTAACCACTGTAACTACTGTCGCTGCCGGTACAGTGATTAATGCTGCTGCACAATACATCACAATTCCTGCAGTGGCACCAGGTGCTAGTGTAAGCTACGAAGTATTGGTAGACTTACCTGCTGGTACTGCTCTATCTACAGATACACAGAAAGGCTATCCTGTACCCATCACAGCGTTTATTGATGATGCAACTGGTGGATTTGATGTTAATGGTACTGAACCAAGAAACATCACTATTGACCGCGTGTACACTGGCTTCTTAAGGTTGCGGAAAGAATCACGTATTTTACAAGGTGATGGTGAACCTGTTGTAGGAAATCAAGGCACCTTCTCAACCGATCCAAAAACACCATCTCCTGGGAACATTATCGAATACCGAATTCGATATACAAATATTTCCGAAGTCCAATCTGGAACAGCACAAAACGTTATCCTAGAAGCCAAGAATGTGGTAATCACAGAGGATGGAACTCTAGAGGGAACATTAGGTAACAACTGGGCATTGGATAACAATACAGACGGACAAATTGATACTACCAACGTTCGTTTTACCGCTCTAGATTCTGCTAACGGAACTGTGGAGTTTTACGCTGGCAACCCTGCAAATACTTCTGTTAATGATCGGGAAGGTCTAACAGTAGATACTGACGTTACTAAGTACATAGTCAGAGCAATATCTAACGTTTTACCAGGTCAAGAAAGAACATTTACATTCCAACGTAAAGTTAACAACACTTCTCAACCGTAGGTAAGATTTCTTGAAAAAAGTAGAGACGTTCCATGGAACGTCTCTACAGATGCTAACAAATGAAGAGGTTAGGACTCAGCTTTGTTAGTAGGGTGTGGTTCGGCAAGCTCACCAACCACGTCAGATGGAGAAATATGGCTAATGATGGTGAAATTATCGGGTCTGACGCACCGTAGAAGAAACAAAAAACCGCCATCTAAGTCCTATATATGTCTGATGTCATGCACAATTAATTGTAGTAGGTGACAAAATGAAAGGTTTTTCAATAACAAATTTAGGTGTAATTGCTCTACTAGTTACAGTACCATTTGTCAGTCAAGTTCCAGCAGTAGCTTCTGTATGGCAGTCTACAAATGCAGTAGCTCAAAATACTAATAATAAACAACAACAGTTACAACTGCGTTTAGAAGCACAAAAGCAAGTTGTAGTTCGAGATGAGCAAGGTAAGTCAAAAATCACCTGGCAAGCTTTAGCAGGTAATGTTCAGCCTGGTGACGTATTGCGTTACACTTTAAGTGGAGAAAATACGAGCAATAGGCCGATTAAAAATCTAACCCTTAATCAACCTGTTCCCAAAGGAACGGTGTATGTACCAAAATCTATAAAAGCCCCTAGTAACACCAAGATTACCTACAGTATTGATGGTGGACGCAATTTTGTAGAAAATCCCACTATTAAAGTTACTGTTAATGGTAAAGAAGAAGTGAAACCTGCACCAGCAAGTGCTTATACTCACATTCGCTTACAAATTACCTCAGTTCCAGCAAATGCGACTGTTACAGCAACTTATCAAACCCAAGTTCGCTAGTTAGATTAAATAAGGTGCGTCAGAGTCTTAAAGTTACTGATTTTAGCCTAAATTATTCTATCTGACGCACCCTACAAACTTCAGCAAATGCGACTGTTACAGCAACTTATCAAACCCAAGTTCGCTAATTACGTAGGTTGCTAGTTAGATTAAATAAGGTGCGTCAGAATCTTAAAGTTACTGATTTTAGCCTAAATTATTCTATCTGACGCACCCTACAAACTTCAGCAAATGCGACTGTTACAGCAACTTATCAAACCCAAGTTCGCTAATTGTTAGTAATCCGTAGGTCATTAGAAGTTGTTTTGGTAATGGGTGATTGCTTATCTACAATTACCCATAAACCATGATCTATATAAAAAATATAAATTTATTGAGAAATAAAAAGGTGAGATTCCCAGGTGCAATTAATTCAAAAAACCGTCCTTCTAAACGAAGGCAAAATGCTTTCCAAGGTAGTTGGTGTAGGAGTTTAATATCTACTATTTTGTTGGCAGGTGTTTTGCAAACAACTACACCAATACAAGTAAGAGGAGAAGAAACTCAAAATTTAGTTGTTAAACAGAAGATACAATTTTTCAACCAAGCTACTTATACTTATAGTTCTTCAGATAGTGATGGTAAAGAAACCAAGTATGATGGAACTTCTACTAGGATAGAAATTCCTATAGAATTAATTGACCCATTAGGGCGGATTTATGGTTGTGGTGGAACGCTTTTAGATGATTACACAGGTTTTTCTGTTAGTATTTATGATACTAATCCTAATGATCCGACTCAAACTGAGTTGGGAAAATTAGCTGATTTAACTAGAACAGAATTGCCTGATGATATTAACAATAGTATCTCTAAAGGGAAGCAGCCTAATATTGAAAATGTTAATCCTTATTCTATTTTGAACGAGCCACAAAGTGTCAAGGGGGCTTATAACTTTCTGTTTGATCCAGATAAGGGTCAAACTGATATTGGCAAAACCTTTATCCTTGTGGTTAATCCTCCAGCAGGTTCTATTTACCAAGAACAACGGATTAAGATTGAAATTTTAGATAATCAAAATAATATTATTCAGTATCGAGCTTCTTCTCTGAGTGGTCAACCAATTAGTCTTGATAATCAGACTACCATTTTAGATAGGCAGCAAATAGTTACAATTACTAATGCTGAAACCCAGGGACTGAGCTTATTAGCTCTGGATTTTAATGCTACTTTGTGCCAACAAACCCAAGTAGGCATTGTTAAAACAGGAGATAGGGCTACTGCTGAACCTGGAGATACAGTTATCTATCGGTTATCTGTGAAAAATACATCTGATGTTGCGTTAAAGGATGTGCAGTTAATAGATACTTTACCTTTGGGGATGAGGTTTTTATCTAAAAGTGTGAGAGGAGCAATAGGTGGAAATGCAATTGATATTACATCAGAAGAAAATGGGAGTGTCATTAATTTTAAGACTACTGAAAATTTAGCAAGAAATGAAAGCATTAATATTATCTATGCTGCACAAATCACAAATGATGCTCAACGGGGAACTGGTCGTAATAGTGCAGTTGTGAGAGCAAAGAGGGCTGATAATAATTTAGATGTTAGAGATGGTCCAGTTACTCACTATCTAAAAATTAGACCAGGGATTACGAGTGATTGTGGTACTATTATTGGTCGTGTATTTGTCGATAAAAACTTTGATGGAGAACAACAGAATAATGAGCCAGGGATACCCAATGCAGTCATTTATCTAGAAAATGGTAATCGGGTGATCACAGATCCTAATGGGTTGTTCTCTTTAGCGAATGTTTTACCGGGAGCGCATACGGGTGTTTTAGATTTAGCTAGTCTTCCTGGTTATACTTTAGCGCCTAATCGTAAATTCAATGAACGTAATAGTAAATCGCGGTTAGTGCGGTTACAACCGGGTGGTTTGGTGAGAATGAATTTTGCGGTTACTCCTAGCTTTAGGGAAGAGCAGGTGCAACCATGAAATCAAAACTATACTATAAAAATTTCAGGTTGTTGGGGGTAATGGGTGCTGTAGGTGCAGTTACCTTTGTTGCTCCTATGAATATTGTCAAAGCTAACCCTGTTGTACCTCAATATTTAGCCTTTGTCCAACCAAAAAACAGTCCGGTTTTCAGTTTCCAGCCCAATACTAAGGAAATTAAATGGTTTACAGATATCAATAGTAGTGAGGGTTTCAAAATAGCAGCAAACAAAACTATTAAACTTCCTAATTTTGA
>NZ_JAYGHC010000034.1:0-15509 GCF_034932285.1 Cronbergia sp. UHCC 0137 | reverse complement strand
GTAATCCTCTACCTAATTTTGAATTACCGGAAAGTAATAACCAAACGCCTAATTTACCAACAAATCAAGCGTTCAATCAACTTAATAATCAAACTCCCAATTTACCGGGTAGCCAAGATACCAATAATCAAACCCTCTATCTTCCCACATACCAAGCTACTAAAATACCAACAAAAGAAACAACGACTTTACCAACTCAGCAAACATCTAATCCAACATTCTCTGCTCCGATTATTGCCCAAGCTGTAACAGTTCCAGTGGAAATTTTGACACCCACTACTGGTTCTGTATTAAGTAGTGCGGCTACATCGGTGATTGTGCGTTTCCCTATTGGGGGTAAGGTGGAATTGCGAGTTAATGATCAGTTAGCTGACCCCAATTTGGTAGGACGAACAGAAATTGATGATACTACTAGCTTGGTGACACAAACTTGGTATGGTATTCCTTTAAAAGAAGGGGAAAACCTGATCACTGCTCAATTGGTAGAAGGGACAGAAGAACCAATGAAGGTTCGGGTACTGGTTGGGGGTGGTGCTAGTAAGTTAAAAATAGAAACGGTAGAGTCTCGTATTCCTGCTGATGGACGTTCTACAGCTACTATTCAAGGTCAACTCTTAGATGATAAGGGTAATGCCTCTAGCTGGGATTCAATTATAACTCTGAGTGCGACGGCTGGAGAATTGATTGGGGTAGATTTCCAGCCTGATGTACCGGGGTTTCAGGTGGAAGCTAAGGGTGGGAAGTTTGCGGCTACTTTGCGAGCAGATAATAAGGGGCAAACTGTAACAATTCGAGCAAGGGGAATTAATAATTTAGAAGCTTTTACCCAGTTGCAATTTGAAACAGAACGCCGTCGTGATGCTTTGGTGTCAGGATTTGTAGATTTACGACTGGGTGCTAGAGGTACAGACTATTACAGCAGTTACCGTGATTTTTTGCCTCCTGATGGAGATAATAGTACCCGGTTAGATGTGCATTCGGCGGTATTTGCGACTGGTTCGATTGGAGATTGGTTGTTTACTGGTGCTTACAACAGTTCTCAGGGTTTGAATAAGGATTGTAACTGTGATAATCGGCTGTTTGGAACTAATCAATTTAATAATCAAAATTATCCGGTTTATGGGGATAGTTCCAAGGTTGAGGCTGTTACTCCTTCGGTTGATAGTGTATTTCTGCGTTTAGAACGACAAAGTGCTACTCCTGGAGTTAACCCTGATTATTTCATGTGGGGTGATTATAAAACAACAGAGTTTAGTGGCGCTTCTCAAAAGTTTACGGCTACTAATCGCCAATTACATGGGTTTAAGGCTAATTATAACTTTGGGAATTTACAAATTACTGGTTTTTATGGTGATCATATTGAGGGATTTCAACGGGATGCGATCGCTCCTGATGGGACAAGTGGTTATTATTTCCTGTCTCGTCGGTTGTTGCTTCCCGGTAGCGAAAGTGTATTTATTGAGTTGGAAGAACTGAATCGTCCGGGGACTGTAATTAGCCGTAAACAGTTGAGTAGGGGGACTGATTACGATATTGATTACGATCGCGGTACGTTGTTATTTCGTGAACCAATTCTTCGCACTGATCTTGATGATGATGGAGATGTGTTGGTACGACGGATTATTTCTACTTATCAATACGACGCTCAAGAATCTGACGGTTATATCTATGCAGGGCGTTTACAATACAATCTTGGTCGTGGTGTTAATCAAGAAAGTTGGTTAGCAGCCAGTTATCTCCGAGAAGATAGGGGAGTACGAGAGTTTGAATTGTATGGTGCTGACGCGCAGATTTCCTTTGGTGGAGGGGCAAAATTAATTGCTGAATATGCTCGCTCTACCAATAATTCGGATGTGATCGGTAAGGTTAGCAGTCAGGCTTATAGTTTGGAAGCTACGGGGGAGCTTTTTAACAGTATTCAAGGTCGTGCCTATTTTAGTTCTGCTGATACTGGCTTTGCTAATAATTCTACAATTAGTTTTGTGCCTGGGCAAACTCGTTATGGAGTGCAACTGAGTAGTAAACTTTCACCAGATACAAATGTCAAGGTGCAATATGACCATGAAGATAATTTTGGCGTTAGTCCCCAACCTTTAGATACCTTTGAAGACCTGTTTTCACCCCGTTCTGAAGCTATACCTGGTAGTAGTGTTAATAATTCATTGACAACCATCTCTGCGGGGATTCAACAACGCTTGGGAAAGGCTTCTTTGAGTTTGGATTGGTTGCACCGTGAGCGAGAAGACCGTAATTCTCTGACTAATCCTCAAAGTTCTTCTGATCAATTGCGATCGCGCTTGACTTTACCTATCACAGAATCTTTAACTTTTCAAGCCCAAAATGACCTCACATTATCTTCTGAAAATGATAGCGTTTCCCCAAGCCGCAGCACTTTCGGGCTAAATTGGGCAGCATTGCCTGGAATCAATCTGAGTTTAGTTCAACAATATTATTCAGGTAGTCAGTATAGCGGTAATTCTATTACTAGCTTAAATCTGAGCGGTGAACACAAAATTGGCTCTGATACCACTTTAACAGGTCGTTACTCAATTCTCGGTGGCGCTAACGAAATGACTACTCAAGGAGCAATTGGACTGAAGAATCAGTTGACTATTACTCCTGGTTTACGGATGAATTTGGCTTATGAACACGTATTTGGCGGGTTTTTGGGACGAACTGCTTCTGGTCAACAGTTTGCTCAACCTTTTGCCTCTGGTCAATCATCATCTTCTATAGGATTTAATGGTGGTGATAGCTATAGTGTTGGATTGGAATACACTGATAGTCCCCAATTCAGTGCCAGCACTCGCTACGAGTATCGCAATTCTTCCGGTGGTAGCAATACTGTGATTTCGGCTGGTGCTACTGGTAAAATTACTCCAGCACTAACGGCTTTAATGCGTTATCAACAAGCAAGTTCTTCTAATCAAAAGCTTTTGGGATTAGGAAACACGATTAATTTAAAAGTTGGTTTAGCTTTCCGTGATCCTAATAGTGATAAATTTAATGCTTTATTACGTTATGAATATCGCCAAAATCCGGCAACTATCCCCGATACCCTATTTTTAGGAACTGGTACAGGTTCTCAAGATCATACTTTTGCTTTAGAAACTATTTATGCTCCTAATTGGCAATGGGAGTTTTATGGTAAATATGCTTTGCGTAACAGCACTTCTTATTTAGCTAGTGATTTGGTTGGTACTAGCATGATTAATTTAGCTCAAGCGCGTACTACTTTCCGTTTGGGGTACAGCATGGATTTGGTGGGTGAGGCTCGTTGGATTGGTCAAGGTAATTATACAGAAACAGGTTTTGTCCTGGAAGCAGGTTACTACCTTAATCCTAATTTACGGCTTTCTGCTGGATATAGTTTTGGTAATGTTGATGACCGAGACTTTTCTGGTAGTCGTTCGGCTGGAGGTGCTTATTTGGGCTTGAATGTCAAGCTGAATGAGTTGTTTGAAGGTTTTGGACAACAAAAAGTTACACCTCCTCAACAAAAAGAATCTGTAGTGAAAACCGCTACTCAGCCAGATGATTCTAAAGTAGCAGAAGTAGGAGGAAAATAAAAATATGCAAATTGATATGCTTGATTATTTTAATGCTATTAGCTCAAGAATTAAATCCAATAAGTTGGTTTTATTAATATGTGTTTTGTTGATGCTATCACCAAGGAATGTTTTAGCTAACAATCAAAATGTTGTTGCATACAAAGCAATTATTAATAGTAACAAAGACGGTACAATTAAAGCAGATACAGAATTAACTTTACGCGAAGCGATCGCATTAGTAAATGGCAGTTTAAGTTTTGCTCAATTAAGTTCTACAGAACAACAACAAGTTACTGTTCACCCATCTCCACGGATTGAATTTAATTTATCAGCAGCAGAAACTATTATAGAACTCGAAGAAGTTTTACCACCGTTGAGTATTGCTGGTTTGGTCATTGATGGTACGACTCAACCAGGATATGATGCAACTAAGTCACCAACGGCAGAAATTAAAATCCCTAAACCTATAGTAACCATTACTGCTGCTAAAGAAGCGGAAGTATTTCGGGGTTTGACTATTGTAGCTGATAATATTACTATTCGTGGTTTGAGTCTTTACGGCTTTAGTTCAGAACATCGGGAAACACAAAGCACTCCTCCAGCCGATATTTTTATTGCTCATACTTTTATTCCACCTCATACATTTAAACTTAAAGCCTTTGCTGGGGAATTTATAGAAGACCAAAATAGACAACCGCCAAAAGGTGTAATTATTGAAAACAATTGGTTAGGAATTACTACAGATGAAAAAATGCCCGTAGTTACTTCTGCCTTTGGAGTATCGGTATTCAATGCTGTGGAAACAATTATTCGTAATAATCGGATTTCATACCATGATGGTAGTGCAATCATTACTGGCATTAAAGCTCAAGGAATGCAGGTAATTGAAAACATTATCCTTGGTAATGGTTTAGCGGGAATGCCTGATGCTATCCGTTTAGATGGAATTATTGATCAATCGGAAATTCGCTCTAACTTGATTTGTGCTAATGATGGCAGTGCGGTGTTTATATTTAAAGCTATTGGTTCAGCAACAATACATAAAAATAGTTTTAAATTCAATGGGAGGAGATTCCGTCGAGCCGCTATTTATTTAATGGGAAATGACCATCAAGTAAAAGATAATCAAATTAGTTATCAATCAGGTGCGGGGGTAGTAATTACATCTTATCCCCAGAGCGATCGCAATCTCATTACTGGTAATCAATTTGCCAATTTAGAAGGACTGAGTATCGACCTCAACACCCGTCACAACGTCGGTGTACAGGACTTTCAAAATGGTGATGGACCCAATCCCCAACGCAACTCAGGCAACCGTAGATTAGACACAGCCAACGCCGCAATTAATACACCTCAATTTCTCAGCCCGGAGTTTTATGCAGGGATAAATACCACAGTCGGGATTGATGGAACTGCTGATCCTGGTTCACAGGTTGATGTTTATCGAGTTAGTGGTAAAGATGGTTATGGCTCTTTGAATCAACAATTAGGTACAGCCAAAGTCAACGATAAAGGGAGATTTAGCTTAAATTTGGGGGATTTGCAACCGGGGGATCGAATTAGCGCGATCGCTACTTTACCAGAAAATGGCACATCAGAACCCGCCTACCCTGCCCTAATTCGTGGACTTAATTCCCAATCACCAATCACCAATCCCCAATTACCAATTACCAATCCCCAATGTCTCACTCCCCCAATTGCAGAGAAACCCCCAGAAAAGCCTCCAGAAAAGCCTCCAGAAAAGCCCCCAGAAAAGCCTCCAGAACCCATCCGGCTGAAAGTACCGAAAAACATTCATTTTGCCCTAGACAAGAGCAACATTAGCCCCAGAAGTGCCAAAGTCTTAGACAAAATTATTAAAGTTTTGCGTGATAACCCCTCCATTGTTGTGGAACTGCACGGACACACCGATAAACGTGCCAGTGATGCCTACAACCAAGCATTAGCAGCACGTCGCGCCAAATCTGTGAGAGATTACCTAATTCGTCAAGGTATCACCCCAGAAAGGATGACAATTCGCAGCTATGGGGAAACCCAACTTTTAACTGCTGGTATTAGTAAATTAGATCATGCTCGCAACCGTCGGGTAGAGGTGATTTTTAAAGATATCGGAGGTATTGAGGTGATTGTCCAAGAAGAAGACTTGCAGTTGGAGTAACGTAAATTCTCTTATTTTATAAAGAACTACTTATGAAAAATTTTCAGCAAACTTTAAAAAGACTAGGTTGGGGGGCGATAAGTGCAGTATTTGTCCTTCAACCCACCTTAGCACAGGCTCAAATTCAGCGATCGTTCCTAAATCCCAGTTTTGAAACCCCTGCATATACTCCATTAGGGACGGATCCAGGCTGTTTCGTCCAAGTGATACCAGGTGTTGTTCCTGGTTGGGAAACAACTCACGGAACAAACTACACAAAGGATCCTGGAGGTAATTGTTTTGGTTGGGTATCACCACAGGGGAAACCACCACTAATTGAAATTTGGAGAAAAGTATTCAGCAGTGTTAACACAGCCACCAATGCCGGAGATCAATTTGCTGAATTAAATGCCGAAGAAGACTCTAAATTATTTCAGAAATTATGTTTAATTAATGGAGAGAGGATTGACTTTTCCCTATTACACCGTGGGCGCGATAATCCTTTCAGTGGTCCTGTTGTTAATGGTCAGCCTACTGGTAATGCTGCTGATACGGCTGTATTTGAAATTAGTAATATACCTGCTAATCCACCTACTAATATAATTGTTGGTACTTTCTCAACCAGTAACACTGGAGTTATTCCTAACGCTACTCCAGTTGCCGGCGCAGGAGCTACCTTAAATACACCAGTAGCCGCAGGAAATAACTGGGTTCGTTATGGTGGATATGTTGTTTTTTCAGGTACTACTGGTGAGTACGAGGTAGGTTTTCGGGCTACTGGGACAAGTGGTAACAATAATACCAGAGGTAACTTCCTTGATCAAGTTCAATTTTCCGGCAAACCTATCATCGAGTTAGCGACTACCACTGACGGTAGTGGACTTGAATCAGAGACTAACCCGACCACCAATCCCCCCAGAGTCCGGGTTGTGGGTTTAGTTCCCGACCCAGGTATCACTGTTCCCATTACCGTCGTCACCACCAATGGTGGTACAGCCACCTTGGGAGTAGACTACACTACACCATCAGGTACAAATGTAATTAATGTCTTCGTTCCTGCGGGTAACTATGACGGTATCAACAATAGCACATTCACTATTCCCTTTACCGTGGTTAATGATGATGATTCTGAAGATGATGAAACAATTATATTTGAGATTGGTGATCCTGGTAATACAGCGCCTTATCTTGTTGGTTCAACCCAGACTTGTAATGGTACTCCCTCACTCACAACTACTTACACAATCATAGATAACGATTTTATTACTGGTACGGTGTGGAATGATGAAGATAATAGTGCCAATGGTACTTTTAATAATATTCCAAGTGCCGGTGAATTAGGTACTAACGCAGGTGGTTTATTTGCTATTCTTGTCGCTCAAAACGGTAATATACTTAGCACAACTCCTGTATTGCTAGATGGTACTTATGGTTTTAACAATGTCGGGAATAATCAAGACGACCTAACTATTCGTTTAAGTACAACTTCTGGAATAGTCAATGATCCTGCACCTGCTACCTCCCTTCCAACTACTCCAAATTTCTGGGTAAACACCAGTCCGTTAATTTCTGAGCCTTTTGATACTCTAACATCTAGCATCACAGGTAAAGATTTTGGGATTGCAATCAAAGATCCAGAATTATTATTAGTTAAACGTATCACTGCTATTAATGGCACTACCATTGAGGAATATGTAGATGATACAACTTCCCCTCAAGCCGCAAATGATAATTACATCAACTGGCCTACACCAATAGATGTTAGTAGCGGTATTAGCGAATTTTTAAAGGGTGTAATTGATGGTGGTGTTGTCGAACCAGGAGACATTTTAGAATACACGATTTATTTTATTTCCAGTGGTAATACACCAGTTACTAATGTAACTATTTGTGATTTAGTTCCAGAAAATGCCACCTTTCTGGAAACAGCTTTTACTGGTAATACTCCTACAGATGGGGGTTTACTAAATGCTGATTTGGGAATTGCTTTGGCCATTGGTTCTACAACAACCTATCTAACAAATGCTGCTGATACACCAGACAGAGGAGAGTATTTTCCTCCTGGAAAAGAACCACCGTTACCAACGCAATGTGCAGCCAGCAATACAAATGGTGCAGTTGTGGTTAATGTTGTGAGAAAAATGCCTGCCACTACTCCCGATACATTGCCACACGCGACTGCGGTAGATATAACCAATAGCCATGGTTTTATTCGTTTCCGGGCTAAAGTCAAGTAAATAGGAGTTAGTCCAATAAAGTTTATTTAAGCAGTACCACAGATTGAAGGAGAATTAAACGCAGATTAACGCAAATTAACGCGGATGAAGGATCAATTTCAGATTATTTTTGTGGTGGGTTTAATCGAAAACTGCTATGGTGTGACACCAAAAATCTATGGTAGGGTGCGTCAGACTGGATAAATCTGGGTAATAAACGGATTATTAATATCTGACGCACCTTGCTAATGTGCCAGTTGCATAAGTTCTGAAGCAAATACCCACAGGATAGGTCAGTCTCACATTAACGAAAATACGTTAATCTTGCGTAAGTCCTAACAATCTTGCCTATTGTGCTAAAATATATACTCAACAATCCAAAAATTTAATTTTATGGTATTTATCTCTTTGGTGCTTCCTGTCAGGAATAGAAAAGACTATACCCAAGGTATTTTATCACAAATATATACTCAATTTTCTCAAATAGCAGAGGCACAAAATTTTTCAGTTATTGTAGTAGATGATGGTTCTACTGACGGAACTCAAGAAATAATTAGGTCTAAGTTTCCTGATGTTCATTTAATTCAAGCAGACGGTTCTCTTTGGTGGACTGGGGCTATTTGTGAGGGGATGAAATACGCTAGTGAAAAATTAAAGGCTGATTATGTAGTTTGGCTAAATGATGATATTTCCATTGCTGATGATTTAATTAGTAATATTTACAAAATTTGTAGCCATCCTGATTCTAAAACAGCCATTATCGGCGGAATTATCAGAAGTAAAAAATATCCAAATTGGATTGTTTATAGTGGAATAAGTAAATATCACCGAGTTCGTGATCTGAATTATTTCGCTGAACAAGAAGAAGTGGAAGTTGATACATTAAATGGCAATATAGTTATTGTATCTCGCACAATTTTTGAGCAAATAGGTTTACCAGATGCAAGTCAATTCAAGCATTATGGGGGAGATTATGATTTTTCTATGCGAACCAAGGAAGCAGGTTTTAAGGTAAAGCTATCAAGTTTGCTGCAAGGATATAACGATTATCAAATAAGTGATCTTATTCGTTGTATGCCTGTGAAAATGCAATGGCATTTAGAAAGGAATTGGTTTAAAAAATATAAACTTATTAGGGGATTAACTAATTTAAAATCTAATTACAATATAGAGCATAAAGTGAATATAGTTTATCGAAATCGGGATAGGGAAAGTTGGGCATATCTTAAATTTTATTTACGACACCTTCGTGATATTTTACTGAGTAATTTTGAGGACAGAAACAAAATTGAAAAGGAAATTAAGAGCTATTTACGCAGAGAGAATGTTCCTGAAGAAATGGCTGATGCTATTATTGGGTATTTAAAGAAAAAATAGGGATTTAGCCACCACTAACCGGGGGAATTAGTACAACTTCATCACCATCTTGGAGGGGAGTATCTGGTTCGACAAATGTGAAATTAATGCCGAAACGGGTTAGGTTACGCCATTGGGCTAGTTCTGGGTGTTCGCTAATCAAGCGATCGCACAATGTTTTAACTGGTGTACCATTGGGAAGTTCCAGCACTAACTCAGGCTGCTGATATGCTTCTTGATAAGCAGCAAATAATTTGACGGTAACGGTAATTGATTTTGGTTCGCTGGTCATTATGGCAGGTAATAGAATGTAGAGACGTTCCTCATGTAGGGATTCTCGTCTCTACAAGGGTTCTAGATGACGTATATTTAATTTTTACGAGATGTCTATTTACCCATTAAGGTAAAAATCGATCTAAAGCAGCTTTTAACTGTTCAATCTCTAATTCTAGATTACCCTTTTGGGCGGCTCTACCAATACACTCTGTTAAATGTTCATCTAAAATAATACGTGCTACCTTATCTATGGCACCTCTAACGGCAGCAATTTGTAATAAAACATCAGGACAGGAGCTATTTTGTTGCACCATAGTCTTGATCCCACGTATGTGTCCTTCTATGCGCGACAATCGGTTGACAATACGCCGCAAAGATTCTTCACTATGAACATGAGGATGAACTGACTCTTCCGAGTCGTGGTTAGACGTGTGATGGTGTGTGTGTTCGGGTACTAATCCTTTTGATCCATTCATAGGATATTAACATTTTGGTATTAATTAAAATCCTAGCCTACAGTTGTAGGTAACAGGGAAGAGAAAAGATAAAACAGTGGTAAAATCCGAACTTGATCAGGGTGATTTTCCAGAATAGCCTGACTGTTAAATATTAGGTTAACTTAATTACAGATTTAGGACTCCTATTTGATTTTTGTTAGCGTAGAATGCAAGCGACGCTTAAAGTAACTCCGTACAAATTTAGTTCTCTTCTTTGTCCACAAATCATCAAAATTAGGCTATAATTATGAGATTTTTTAAACTACCACAGTCGATACACCAATTCACTACCAAGATTTTCCCCTCTGTGGTGCTAATTGCGCTAGGAGTAATTTTAACTGTTACCTGCTTACAAGTTTTACCATCCCAAGCAGAATCAGCAAATGTGGTTAATCAAAAGCCATCTGGGGCTGTTGCGGCTGTTGGTAGTAGTAGCTTTGTGACAGCCGCAGTGAATCGTGTCGGACCAGCAGTAGTCAGGATTGATACAGAAAGAACAATTAGCCGCCGCATTGATCCTTTTTTAGAAGACCCATTTTTTCGGCGTTTTTTTGGTGAAAGTTTTTCTCCCCAGTCCCCGACTGAACAATTACGGGGTTTAGGTTCTGGGTTTATTCTCGACAAGAGTGGGTTAATTTTAACTAATGCTCATGTTGTTGATCAAGCTGATAAAGTAACAGTGCGCCTCAAAGATGGTCGGACTTTTGAAGGTAAAGTTAAAGGCATTGATGAAGTTACAGATTTAGCGGTAGTCAAGATTAATGCTGGAAATGATTTACCTATCGCACCTTTGGGATCTTCTGATAATGTCCAAGTTGGAGATTGGGCGATCGCTGTGGGGAATCCGTTAGGATTTGATAATACTGTTACTTTGGGGATAGTCAGCACGCTGAAACGTTCTAGCGCCCAAGTGGGGATTACAGATAAACGCTTAGAATTTATTCAAACTGATGCAGCGATTAATCCTGGTAACTCTGGGGGACCATTGTTGAATGGAGAAGGTGAAGTGATTGGGATTAATACCGCCATTCGTGCTGATGCTATGGGTATTGGTTTTGCTATTCCTATTGATAAAGCTAAAGCGATCGCGATGCAACTGCAACGAGATGGTAAAGTTGCTCACCCCTATTTAGGTGTACAAATGATCACCTTAACACCCCAATTAGCTAAACAAAATAACACTGATCCTAATTCAGCCATTGAAATTCCTGAAGTCAACGGCGTTTTAGTGATGCGGGTTGTACCCAATTCCCCAGCCGCAACCGCCGGTATTCGTCGCGGTGATGTGATTTTACAAATTGATGGCCAAGCGATCGCTAATGCAGAACAGTTACAAAGTGTAGTAGAAGATAGTCGTCTTGGTCAAGTCTTGCAGGTAAAGGTGCAACGAGGTAATCAGACACAGTTGCTTTCAGTTCGCACCGCAGAATTGCAAGATATTTCTTAATTAAGGAGTCAGGAGTCAGGAGTCAGGAGTCAGGAGTCAGGAGGAATAATTAATTCTGTTCCCTGTTCCCTGTTCCCTGTTCCCTGTTCCCTGTTCCCTCTTTCCTTCGATATTCTAAGTTGTATACTCTGCGTTGATTTTCACATAGTCATAGCTCAAATCACAACCCCAGGCTTTACCTGTACCGTGACCATTACCGACACTGACAGAAATTAACACGGTGTCTGCTTGGAGATATGCTCCCATCTTTGCTTGTTTTAAATACGCGCTGGCTGCGGCTTTATCAAAGGGTAAAGGTTGACCATTTTCAAGCAGGAGAAAATCCCCTAACTTAACTTGCAGATTTTCTTGCTCAAATGGTACACCAGCACGACCGGCGGCGGCGGCGATACGTCCCCAGTTGGGATCACAGCCAAAGATTGCAGATTTAACTAAGGAAGACCCAACAATGGTTTTGGCGATTTGTCTGGCGGCTAGTTCATCATCTGCGCCGGTGACTTGGACTTCAATTAAACAAGTTGCGCCTTCACCATCACGAGCGATCGCTCTCGCTAAATATTGACATACTTCTGTTAACATCGCCTCTAATTTTTCTGCTTCTGCACCCATTTCTGTAATTGCTGGGGTGCGAGATTGGCCGTTAGCTAGGGCAATTAAACTATCATTGGTGCTAGTGTCACCATCTACGGTGATAGAATTAAAACTTCTATCTGCGGCTCTAGTTAACATTTGTTGCCAAAGTGTCGGTGCAACTGCGGCATCACAGGTGACAAATGATAGCATAGTTGCCATGTTGGGGTGAATCATGCCCGAACCTTTAGCAATTCCCCCAATTCTCACGGGACGTTGGCGCAGCCCGCCGGAGGCATCGTGTATAGTTGTTTCTAGGGCAATGGATTTTTTAACTAAATCTGTGGTAATAATTGCTCCGGCGGCTGCATCTGAGCCTGTTTCTGAGAGTGCTGCGACTACTTGGGGAATACCACTCCGCAACACATCCATTTTAATCCGTTGACCAATTACGCCAGTGGAGGCTAATAAAATCAAGTTTGGGTCAATATTTAAAGCTTTTGCCAATAATTCCGCAGTTTCTTGGGCATCTTTTACCCCTTGGTGTCCTGTAGCGGCGTTGGCTTGGCCAGCATTACAAAGGATCGCTCTGGCGCTGTGCTTGGCTTGGAGGATTTGACGACAATAATCTACACAGGCTGCTTTTACGTGGCTAGTTGTGAATACACCGGCAGCGATCGCATCCACATCTGATAATATTAACGCTAAGTCTGGCAATCCTGACGCTTTGAGTCCCGCAGTAATTCCTGCGGCTCTATACCCTCTCGCTGCTGTCACTCCACCAGTAATTTGTTGCCAGTCTCCCATAATTTTTACCCTTAATAACTAAATTTTATTTCACGCAGAGGCGCAGAGACGCAGAGAGTTAGAATACTCTGATTTGGTAATTTTATCTTGTTTATGGACAAGTATGAAAAAAGAGAGCCAATTACATAGCTCTCCAAATCATCAGGGTGCATCTATCTAGCACATCATATCATTTATAGGGTGAGGGGTGAAGACCCTTTTTGATGAATTTTTTGAGGCAGGGGGCAGGGGGCAGGGGAGGCAGGGGAAGAATAAATCTTTCATTACCCATTACCCATTACCCATTACCCATTTAATTTCTTCTCTACCAACTCATTAGTTAGTTTAGGATCAGCCCTTTTTCCTGTCTCTTTTAAGACTTTGCCTACAAAGAAGCCTTTAAGGTTGGTGTTACCGTTGCGATATTTTTCTAGTTCTTTAGGATTGGCGGCGATAACTGCATCTACAATGGGTTCTAGTACAGCCGGATCACTAATTAACTCTTGACCTGCAAAGGCTTTTTCTGGGGAAACACCAGCGAGTAAATCTGGTAGTTTTTCCTTGGCTTGGGCGTTACTGATTTTACCTGTTTCAATGCGGGTAATCACTTCAGCGAGATTAACAGGAGTTAGAGCAATTTCGGAAATGGTGAGTTTTTGTTTATTCAGATAAGCAGCAATATCTTGGGTAATCCAGTTAGCGGTGGCTTTGGGATTTGCTCCGGCAGCGATCGCACTCTCAAAATAATCTGTTACCGGACGATCTTCTGTCAACACTCGCGCATCATAGGCCGAAAGTCCCAACTCATTCTCATAACGATGACGTTTTTGGGCGGGTAGTTCTGGTAATTCACTTAACCAATCTTTTAATTGTTGGTCTGTCACCTCAATTGGTGATAAATCTGGTTCAGGGAAATAACGATAATCGCTCGAACCTTCTTTCACCCGCATACTAATTGTGCGTTGTGAACCTTCTTCCCACAACCGGGTTTCTTGAACAATGTTTTCCCCACTTTCAACGGCAGCGATCTGACGCTCAATTTCGTAGTCTATCGCCCTTTGAATGGCGTTGAAGGAGTTCATATTCTTAATTTCGACTTTCGTGCCAAATTTCTCCCTTCCCACAGGACGCACGGAAATATTCACATCACAACGCAGAGAACCTTCTTGCATATTTCCATCACTTACACCCAAATATCGCACAATTCGACGTAATTCTTGGGCATATTCAGCCGCTTCTTGTCCAGAACGTAAATCAGGTTCGGAGACGATTTCCACCAACGGTACACCAGCACGGTTATAGTCTACCAAAGAATAGGTAGAACCAGAAAGCCTTTCACTCCCTGCGTGTACCAATTTTCCTGCATCTTCTTCCATGTGCAAACGGGTAATACCAATGCGTTTGCGGGTCGGGTTGCCAGCATCATCGAGCAATTCTATTTCTATCCAACCATGTTCGGCTATGGGTAAATCATATTGAGAAATTTGATAATTTTTCGGTAAATCAGGATAAAAATACTGTTTTCGGTCAAATTTGCTATATCGAGCAATTTGGCAATTTAACGCCAAACCCGTTTTAACGGCATATTCTAACACTTTAGCATTGAGTACGGGCAATACACCAGGTAAACCCATACACACAGGATCAATGTTAGTATTGGGGTCAGCACCAAAGGCTGTGGAACTGTTGGAGAAAATTTTGGTGTTGGTGCTGAGTTGACAATGGGTTTCTAGTCCAATAATCGCTTCGTATTCAGTTTTTACGGGTGTAGCTGTAGTCATATCTATATTTTGACGATTTTTCTTTAGGTACTATTGTAACTGGGTTGGAGCGGTTGATAATATAATAAAGGTTAATACTAAATTCTATGTAAAGTTACACCAAGTAAATACCGTAAAGATGTTACATAAAAAGTTTCTACATTTATTCAATACATAAAATCATTAAACGAGGTTAGTTGTATGTCTATACTTACAGACGAACTAGGATATATTTGGGATTGGTTAAAAGCTTTGGACTTTGATTTTGTTGATTGCTATAATCCGGGTTTAAGTCGGCAACAGATTGATGAGATTGTCAAAGATTTGCCATTCAAATTATCTGACGAAATTTACGAACTTTATCAATGGTGGAATGGTTTTGCTTTTGACTATAATTTAGCTGTAAAACCGTTTCTTTTCCCAGAACAGTTGTCTAATGATGTACCGATTACATTCGGCTCATTGCAAGATTCAGTTTATGATTACAAAACTATCCTTGAAGCTACTAAGGGTATTGATGGCTATTGGGATAAAAAATGGTTTCCGATTGCTGCGTATGAGTGTAAAAGAAGGCTTTATGTAGTTGGCGATCTAAATCCATCTCCAGTTTATCTTTGGGATGTTGATTGTCTTAATTATACGAAAAGAGTTTATAAAAATCTCACTAGCATGATATCTGTAATTGCAGAGTGTTGTGAGTTGGGTTTATATCAACTTGTTCCAGATGAATATGGAGAAAAAGATGATATGATAATACGAATAGATGAAGAAAAACTGGAACTTGAAAAAGAGATATATAGAAGATATAACTCATAATTAAGTAAAGTAATTTGTAGTAATTTGTAGGGTGTGTTAGCGACAGCGTAACGCACCTCATATTGACTAAATAATTTATTTTATTATCTTTTTTTAC
>NZ_JAYGHC010000033.1:30799-62415 GCF_034932285.1 Cronbergia sp. UHCC 0137 | reverse complement strand
ATATAAATAAACTCTCTCATTACTATTATGAGGGGGTTTATTTTTATAATTAGGTACAGGGGAAACTACCAACAAGCATAAATTAATTGATAGAGTTTAAATTTTGTACTTTCGCAAAAGTATAGAAACATTTTATACTTTAATTTTATTGAGATTCTTTATTAGTTTTTCTCCTTGATGGATAAAATGACTGTTACGTTTGTAATGATAATATGATGAACCTCTAATTTTAGTAATCATAGTTTCTAAATAATTAGAAGCTGCTTGTGTTTCACCTTGTTGAGCAAGGGTTTTTGCTAATGTAATATATCCTTCTGGGTGACTCCAATTTTTAAGATGAATTTCCAAATGTGCTTTGGCTTGGTCTAATTCTTGGAGATTAAATAATGTTTGTCCATAAACTAAAGAAGCATCACCATATTTATAATCTGGTTCTATTTTTAATAAAGTTTGTAAATATTCTTTAGCGGGGACAAATTTTTTGTTTTTGATATCAATCAATGCTGCACCCCATAGTGCTTGAGGATGATTGGGTTCTTTCTCTAAAGCCTGTTGATATGCTACTTCTGCTTGATCAAATATGCCCATATCTGTAAGTAGATTACCTAAGATCACATACTGATGAGCTTTACCGATATTTTTGGCTTCCGCTTGTGCTAACCACAGTTCCCGTTTACGTGTCCACCGACTAAAATAGTTCGGTAGGGGGATATTGTTTCTGTATATCCATCGAGCAAGAAAGTAAATCAAAGCACCAGGAACATTAACAAAAAGTAAAATCCACAGCCATGTTTGTCTTTCTGGTTCGTTACGAACACAGTCATAAATCATTAATAACCAGAATCCAGTCATCAATAATCCTATTATTTCTAGCATTGATTCATTCCTCTAGCTAAGGCTTTTAGATGATATTAGGATATTATTGTGATTACTTCAATATTTTGATATTAAAGCCCAAATGTAACTATTTTATCAAGGGATATCGTCACATGAGTAATTTAGAGGGTGTTTGAAAAGTCTAAATTCATACTCGCCCTGGCGACTAGAAGTCGCGGCTATACAGACAAAACCCACCTATTCCTCCGGTTCCGTAAGGGATACGTGGGTTGTAAACCCTTTATTTGACCTTAGTCCGCGCAGGCAGACTTTGTTTGTGTAGTAGCGTACCCTACGGGAAGCAAGCTACGCGGCAGCGTGCCGGAGGCATCTTTGTAATCGCCGGAAACTTTTCAAACATCCTCTTAATTGTATTTTTATGCTAATTAAATTTATTCGTTTGTTTATTTATTGTCAATAATCATTGCTAATTGAGAAAAGCCCGATATAATTAGTTTTCATGATGATTATTTATATCGAACTCAGGTGTCTCCATTGAGTTACAGCCCATTGATGAAAGCGATCAGATTTCCTGAAATATGCAACTACTCCTTTCCCACTCCAAGAATACCGATTCAATAAACCACGTTCGCGTAGCGTCCCGTAGGGATAGACGCGAAGAACACGAAGGAAGAAGAGAAGAAAGATAAGTAATCTTAAACCGGGAAGGGAGTAAAACACCCGTATCGAGAATTATACGCTGATTCATTTTTGCCCATATTCTTCTAGATATTTCTTATTAAAGGAAAGATCGTCTACCCCACCTTCAATAACTCCTTCCCATTTCCTCAATAGATCACGAGGAGAATTGTTTGCAGTTGCTTTTTCAGAATCTTGATTAACTAAGTGATTACTTTCCTCCACTTCGTTATCTCTCAATTCAAATACAAGAAACTCAATAAAACGTAGAACTTGCTGCTGTTGATCTATCGGTAACTGCTGCATCGTAGTTACTACTTTTTCCAGAATTGTCATAACCTTAATTCTCTTGAAATTGTCTATTCACCTTAATTATCATGCAGAAACAGAAACTTCCGATTGATAGCAAATACCCGCTTCCTTGAATCTTTGTAAAGCTTCACCCAAGCGATCGCAATCGGCAATTAGACTAATTCGTACATAGCCTTCACCGGCAACACCGAAAGCGTTACCAGGGGTAAGAACCACGCCAGTTTGCTGTAATACCTGCAAAGCGAAATCTGTAGAACCCATCCCCACCGGGCATTTTACCCACAAATACATGGTTGCTTTGGTTTTGGGAATATCCCACCCCAACTTACCTAAACCGTCAATTAAAAAATCTCTGCGGGTGCGGTAGCGTTGCTGGACTTCTTCTAAATACACATCTGGTAATTGCAAAGCTGTTTCTGCTGCTGTTTGTAACGCCGCAAAAATGCCATAATCTAAGTTGGTTTTCAGCGTCCGCAAACCTTGAATTACATGACGATTTCCCACAACGAAACCAACACGCCACCCAGCCATATTGTAAGTTTTAGATAATGTGTGAAACTCCACACCAATGTCTTTCGCACCGGGAATTTCTAATAAGCTGGTGGGTTGATAACCATCAAAAGCTAATTCTGCATAACATAAATCATGTACTAACAGAATTTCATACTTACGGGCAAAGGCAACGATTTCTTCAAAAAATTCGCGGGGGGCTGTGGCGGCGGTAGGATTACTGGGATAATTGAAATAGAGGATTTTGGCAATTCTTGCCACTTCATCAGGAATTGCAGCTAAATCAATTAACCAATCATTTTCTGGTTTGAGAATTAAACTGTGAATTGTTCCCCCAGCAATTAGGGGACCCCGAAAATGGGCAGGGTAAGCGGGTGAAGGTACAAGGACAATATCACCAGGATTGATGTAAGCGATCGCTAAATGGGTTAATCCTTCCTTAGAACCGAGTAGGGGTAAAGCCTCACTATCAGGATCAAGCACCACACCATAACGGCGATTATACCAGTTAGTAATGGCACGGCGAAAACTAGCTGTTCCTTCAAATGGTGGATAGCCATGATTGGCCGGATTTTGCAAAGCTGCCATAGCCGCTTCTACTACTGGCTGTGGTGTTGGTCCATCAGGGTTTCCCATCCCCAAATCAATTAAATCCAGCCCCTGCTCCCGCGCTTTGGCTTTCAATTCATCAAGACGGGCAAATACATAAGGGGGCAATTGTTGTACACGTTCTGCGGGGGTAATCCAACTTAAATTCATTTTAAACCTCAAACGGGGAAGGGGTAGGGGGCAGAAATATTACGCGGCTTACTTAGGTCATTTGTGGGGACTAAATCTCATTCCGCAAAACCTTAAATGGCTGATTGTTACTTTCCCATAAGCGAATAGACAAGTAAATATGTGTCTTGCAAAAATAAGTTTCTTCATAGGCAAGTCTTAAACTGCGTTCGAGACAAGTTGATTCAACATCAGAAGCTTTAGCAGAGCCAATTGCCTTACGTAAACCAATAGATAATATTTCTACTAAATCGTGACCACAACAGACTTGCCAAGGATCGTCGTTACTACTTTGCTGGCTTATTAGCCGATGTTGTAAATTTTTGCTGTCTAAAGCAAAGGCTTGGGATTTATTCTTCACTTCTTGAATCAGTTTTATTTGATCAAGTTCTAGAGTTAGTTCATTAATAAAGCTACTAAACTTGATTCCGTTAAAAGTTAAATTTAATCCATCAAGTTGAGAAACCCAACGAAGATAACCAATTGGTGTTCCAACTTCAAGTAGTACAGTTCTAATATCTTGACCAAATCTAGTTATTTTTTCCTCTGAGCCAAACTCAGCGATTACTTTCTCAAGAGCGGGTGAATTAAGCAGCATAGTTTCAAGATCATGAGTATCAGTCCGAAAGAGATTAGGATTGCTGTATGGAGTAATTCCTAAATGGTCAAAATCTGCATCAACAATAGCAATAACTCCGTGAAATCCATTTTTATCTAAAATTTTTATAATTTCAATAACACAAAACTTACTTGATGGCTTTCTATTTGAATAACTAATTAGTTGACATTCTGAATTGTCAACTAGTCGCTCATATAAAGTTTTATCTGAACTACCCTCAACTAATAAGAAAACTCCAGAAAAGGTTTCGCGTCGTAGTTGAATTGCATTAGCCTCACGGTCAACTGAAAGATGCTCCCTCATTTTTCTGGTCCTTTCATTTCCACGGTCAAATCCCAGCGATCTTGAATGATGTCTGGAGAGTGAGTAGCCATCAACACATCTAAATCTGCAAGTTTTGTGATTTCTTGCAAGTCCTTCAAAAACTGAGCCTGCCATCCCACATGAAGCGATAGTTCAGGTTCATCAATTAAGACTAGAGAATTAGGTTGAACTTTAAAAAGTAATTCATATAGAAGAACTAATTCATGTTGTTCGCCAGATGACAAATCTGTCGGAGAAAGAGTATCTCTATTTGAGAAAGAGGGATGATAAAGGGTCTTGAAGACAAATCCTTTCTCCTTATTAAAATTCATTTCTTTATAGGAATAAGCAAATTTATTATTAACAATTCTCCTTAAAAGATCAATTTTATTTGCAATTTCACTAAAGACACCAAGTTTTTTTTCTACATCTTCAACATACACTGACAAAATATTTTTGGTACTTTCATCTATAAATTCCGGCTGAATTTGAAAGTCTGAATTTTCATCCTTATCTAATAAACCTACTTCTATCAACCGAGAACGAGTCTCTTCAAGTTCTTTTAATTGATGACTTAGTTGCGGCTCATCAGTCACTTCATGAGATGCTTGTTGTTGAACTACCCTTACAGGAAATGTCCTATCAAGAGATTGAGAGGTTGTACCATACTCAGCAAGCTTAGATTGAATGAGTTGTGCAATCTCCTCAGAGTAGGCAGAGACTGTTGGTAACATTGAAGGTGATCCAGAGTATATTCTTGCAGAACGACTAGGGATAAAATTTAATAATCGCTGAGATTCGATTAAGCGAACATGAATATCATTCTTCAACTTTTCTAGCCACTCAGGTTCTTCTCGCAATTTCATTTTCGAGGAGAGGATATCCTCAAAACGGTCAATAACATCGCTCAGAGCAAGAGTTTCACCAGTGGGAAGATATCGCCATGTTTTAGCCCCTATTCGGTGAAGCTCAGGTATTATATCATCTAAAATATCGACCGGAAAGTCAAGGTCTGGAGAACTCTTTGTCGCCTTTAAGGGAAAAGAAACTTTCTCCAATCCGAGTTGATAAAAATCAAAACTTATATTCTCTCTTTTCTTCCCTTTTTCCAAGGCTTCAGAATTCTTTGAGATTTCAACACTATTGCCATTATCTAAATCCACTCGAAATTTAGTAAACGGAATAGTCCGAAATACTGAATATCGAGAGTTGAAGAATCCATTGAGCATTTTCAGCATTGCTGTTTTTCCAAATCCATTCGGTCCATGAATGATTGTGATTCTCTCATCCATATTTAATGGTATTACGTGGTCAAAAATCCCAAATAAATCAGTGACTGATATTTGCCGAATTTGCATAATTTTTGAGTCCCCCAGCCATAGGTTTCCTAATTTTAATTGTAACCTCTACCCGCCCAAAAAGTGTAAACCCCCTCTTCTGTGTACATCTTGTCGTCTTAGCTAAGAAAAAAGCTGAGTCATAGCATAAAATCCTTCACCTCCATAGATAAATTACCCATTACCACTTTTAACTAATACTGGTGTGGTAGTAGAAATCATGGCTGCCATTAACTGTTCTAATGGGACTGAAAAGGGAAGACGGTGAATGTCAGAATTAGGATCTAAAGCAACTTCCGCAGCAATTTGTAACTCATTTAGGGTAATGTTGCCTAATCCTAAATCTTCTAATTTTTGGGGTAGTCCAATCTCTGCATAGAATTTTAATAATTGTTGCCTTGCTGCTGCTGCTAATTGATTACCTAAAATCATTTCTTCTAAACGCAACTGTACTAAAATGCCGTAGGCAACTTTTTCGCCGTGAATGCTGCTGTGTCCAGCAATGTGAGTTAACCCATTATGTACTGCATGGGCAGCTACAGTACGACATTGCGCCCCACCAAGTCCACCAATTACACCAGCTAAGAGTACGGTACAGTCTACCACTTCTTGCCAAACTTCGCTACCTGGTGTTTGTAAAGCTACAGCCGACTTTTGTAATAGGATATCTCGTAAAACCCGCGCTTGTTGGACGGCGGCAATAATTAGGGTTTGTTCTAAGTGTCCACTGCTAACTGAGGCTTCGTACCATTTAGCGATCGCATCCCCAATTCCCGCAATTAATGTCCTTTGTGGTGCTGTTTGAATCACATCATAATCCAAAATCAGCAAATCAGGACAGCGAGACAATGCCACATCATACAAAAACGCCCCCGCCTCTGAATATACATTAGAAAGGGCTGTCCAAGCTGCACAGGTAGAGGCTGAGGTGGGAATTGTCACCACTGGTAACTCTAGTTGATGGGCTACTAATTTGGCTGTATCCAATGCTTTACCGCCACCAATACCAATAATCACATCTGCTTTATGTTCTTTTACTGCCTTGCGTAAGTTTTTCAGACTGGCTTCACAGCAATCTGCACCGTAAGAGGTTATGGCAGTGTGTAACTCTTGATTTGATAAAATTGGTTTGAGACTCTCTTTGCTGATGGCGAGAGTGCGGTTTCCTGCCACAATTAGGGGACGGGTTCCCCAACGGCGAATTTCTGCTGCTGCTGATGACAACACACCTGCACCGCGAATTACTTTAGTTGGTGCAACTGTAAGGGTAAATACAGGACTAGGGGCTTGAGTAGAAGTTTGATTAGGCATCGTTACGAATTTGGCAAAATATTGATAATTTTTGCGTAAATTAAGACTTATGGATGTAAATACGAGTTTTCATGGTGACGCTAAAATGTCCATAACCTGATGATGCAGATGTACATTAGTCTTAGAACTCCAAATTATCAAAGTTTTGAGTTTAACGTATAGATTAATAACAATATCATTTTTTAGGTTAACAGTTAACAATTGGTTAATTTAAGTAAAAGATAAGGTGCGTTATAAAACGCACGCTATGAATAGAATATTTAACTTCTAACCCTTTTTAGCACTGGGTTCTGGAAGTTGGGCAAATTTGTCAAGGTATACTTCCACTGACATTTCCACATCTTGGCGACTGTTGAGCGATCGCTGTACCTGACCCAAATATAATGGTATGGTAAGTCCTGGTTCTGGGTGGATAATTGTCCGGGCGCGGATGGTTAATTGGTTGTTACCATTACTACCTAAGCGACCATAGGAATACAAGTTACTGGCAGCTTGGCGTAAGGTTGCTTCTAGTTCTGTCGGTGTAATTGTGGGAGAGGTAGCAATCACTGTTTGATTAGAAGCATTATCATAAACAAGGGTATACTTTACCGCGCCGGGAATTACAGTTCGACTGAGAGGAAACAGGGAAAGGGCAAATAACCCACTTGTTAATACCAGCATAAAGCCGGTTGTCCCTACCAATCGAAACCGAAAGCCCCATTTAAGAATAAATGCTAAAATTGTTATAGCAGCAAATACTAAGGTAGCAATTCCTGACCATTGGGAATATTGCAGAAAATCAGATGTTGTGAGCATAAAAGTTTGATTATAGACAAATCTATTTTACCGATTAATGTCGTTATTCATGATCTATGAGAGCCAGAATTGAAAATAATCTGTTATTTATTCACCAAGAGGATCTTCCAGAGTTCAAAAAAGGGGGATCTGTCGTCAGAAATTCTTATTTTTGGGCGCTACGTTCAATTGCTGGCCATGCTGGCCGTCATCGTGATTGGGAATATGAATCAGAGGTCTGGTTAGCTTTAACCCGGTTGTTGTTGTCCTTTGCTGAATCTGGATATTTAGGCTATCAAGAAACTGTGTTGGAATTTCCCCTTTCCCAAGGAGCAATTCCCGATGTGCTAAGAAATGCCTCAACTTGGGAATAAGACTAGCACCGCAGGATGGAAATTAAAGGTCAAAACTAATATAGCATAAGATTTTTAGAGTTTTAGACAACTACCCTGTGTAGAAATCCTATGATTAAAGAAGAGGCTATGACAGTAGCAAATTTTGCAGTAATAATAGATATGAGCGAAAAACTTAGATATAATTATAGCATCTATGAAACGTCGTGATTTCATCAACTGGGTGGGTTTAGGCTTGGTAGCTAGTTCTTTACCTATAGCGATCGCTGCCTGTAGTTCAGAAACAGACATATCTGCATCTGCTCGATCTCAGGAGTGGAAAAAAGTGGGAACTGTGGCAGATTTAGACAAGACTGGGCAGTTATTAGCAGAAAATTCTCCAGTGGGTGCGGTGTTAGTAGTTGGTACATCAAAAAATGCAGCTAGTTTAATCGCTGTTAACCCTACCTGTACTCATAAAGGCTGTACAGTGGCATGGCAAGCAAAAACCAATAACTTTATCTGTCCCTGTCATGATGCGGCCTTTGCTGCTGATGGTAAGGTGCAGAAAAAACCAGCGGAAAAATCACTGAGAACTTATCTAGCTAAAATTGAGGGTAATGATGTGTTAGTGAAGACAGCTTAATTATCTAACGGGGCGATCGCTATCTTTCAAAATCCATTAAGTTAATTTCTCCAGAGAATCTATGTTTCAAGTCACCTTGGGCTTCACAGGAGTAAATAAATATACCTTGGTTAAAGGCGCGATCGCACCGCCATCATCGGTTGATCTCCATCCACCACATCCCAGGAATTACAACGCCGATTGTCCTCTGTAAATATGGTTTTAGAGACTTCCAAATAAAAAAATATCCTGTCGTTATGAAGGCAGGGGGCAGGGGGCAGGGAGCAGGGGGAGGAATAGTCGTTTTGATTTGGAGAGCACCACATAAGCACTAATTACCTAACTCATGCAAACAGCCCTGTATTTCTAACATTATTACAAAATTACAAAATATTGTCTCTTTCCCCTGTTACCTGTTACCTGTTACCTGTTACCTGTTACCTGTTACCTGTTACCTGTTACCTGGTCATTTATCATAACAAGTACCGTAGAGCCAAATTAATTTAATCATGAGTAACATTCCCCAAATTGGACAACTAGCACCTAACTTTTCCACCCCAGATCAAAACGGCAACCTAGTTACTCTAGATGACTTCAAAGGCCAATGGATCATCCTTTATTTTTATCCCAAAGATGGTACTCCTGGCTGTACCACCGAGGCCAAAGACTTTACCGATTTGTACCCCCAATTTAGCACCCTCGAAGCAAAAATTTTAGGAGTAAGTCCAGATTCCGGCAAATCTCACGCCAAATTCATCGACAAACATCAGTTATCAATTATCTTATTAACAGATCCAGAATGTCAACTCATACAAGCTTATGGTGCTTGGCGCTTAAAGAAATTTATGGGTAGAGAATATATGGGCGTTGTTCGTTCCACGTTTCTAATTTCACCAGAGAGAATGATTACCTATACCTGGCCTAACGTCAAAACTAAAGGTCATGCTCAACAAGTTTTAACTAAATTACAGGAACAATTGTAGCAGACAGCAGATAACAGAAAAATAGAATAGTTATATATTTTGATTATGCAACTAAAAGCTCTTTTTAAAATGAGTATTGGGATAAAATACATTACCCTTTAAATGGATTAATATCCTAAAATTGGTAAGCGTTTATATTGCATATTCAGATAAAACGTTATAAATTGTTAACTTGTAGGGGAAGAAAATATTTTGTCATCTCAGTTCAATAAAGGTGATGGGTAAGATATGAGGAAGTAATTTTACTAATTACCAATCACCAGCCTCAAGTAGATAACTAAGTTAACTAGGGGTAAAGTCCCAGGAAGAAAGACAAAGAATAATTAATTTTTGGTTTTTTGTCAGCCTGCCCTTGCTGCCTTACTTAGTTATTCTTAATGATTACTAAAGCTGCGTTAAACAGTTTTAGAGATTATTACTATTTCTGAATAAACTTGCCATGACAATGATTGTCTTTGTTATGATCAGAATGGCAAAATTAAGAAAAAATAAAGCGCATCTACTAACCAAAATTCCCGATCTAAATGGAGTTATTCCGGCGATGCAACTCAATGAAGTAGACACAAGTAAAAATATAGAAGCAGAGGCCTGGCAGTGCCTAGAAAATTCAATCCTTTACTATCGGGGGCAGCCAGTTGGAACGGTAGCTGCTTACGATTCTTCTGTAGAGGCGCTAAACTATGACCAATGTTTTATTCGAGATTTTGTATCATCGGCTTTACTTTTTTTGATCAAAGGTAGACATGATATTGTTCGTAACTTCCTAGAAGAGACCTTAAAGTTACAGCCTAAAGAAAGGGCTTTAGATGCCTATAAACCAGGACGCGGTTTAATTCCAGCCAGCTTCAAAGTTATATCCGTTAACGGAGAAGAACATCTAGAAGCAGATTTTGGGGAACACGCGATCGCTAGAGTCACACCAGTTGATTCTTGTTTGTGGTGGCTGATATTATTACGTGCTTATGTAATTTCTACCAAAGATTTTTCTCTAGCCTATCAACCTGAATTTCAAACAGGTATTAGGTTAATTATGGAAATCTGCTTGGCTAATCGCTTTGATATGTATCCAACGCTATTAGTTCCCGATGGCGCTTGCATGATTGACCGACGCATGGGTATTTATGGTCATCCCCTAGAAATTCAAGTTCTATTTTTCGCTGCTTTACGTGTAGCACGAGAACTCCTAATTTGTCAAGGCAATCAAGATATTGTTGCTGCCATTGATAACCGCTTACCTCTCTTGTGTGGTCATATTCGCCAACATTATTGGATCGATATTAATCGTCTCAATGCAATTTATCGCTTCAAAAGTGAAGAATATGGTAAAGCAGCCGTAAATCTCTTTAACATTTATGCTGACTCTTTACCCTATTATGAATTAGATAAATGGCTAACCAAAAAAGGTGGTTATTTAGCAGGAAATGTTGGACCATCGCAATTAGATACTCGCTTCTTTTCATTAGGTAACTTGATGGCGGTAGTTTCTGGTTTATCTACCGAAGAACAATCCCAAGCAATTATGAGTCTGATCGAAGAAAAATGGGATGACTTGGTAGGAGATATGCCGATGAAAATTTCCTATCCCGCCATACAAGGCGAAGAATACAGAATTGTCACAGGGTGCGACCCCAAAAACATACCTTGGTCATATCATAATGCTGGTAGCTGGCCTGTGTTAATGTGGATGTTATCGGCAGCAGCATTAAAAACCCAAAAAACCCACTTAGCAAAAACAGCAGTTACAATTGCTGCAACGCGACTAGCAGAAGACGAATGGCCAGAATATTACGACGGTAAAAAGGGAAGACTAATTGGTAAACAAGCCAGAAAATATCAAACCTGGACAATTACTGGTTTCTTGTTAGCCAAAGAACTAACTGAAAACCCGTCTCATTTACCCTTAATTAGTTTTGATAAGTTAGCTCCTGAAATTGTTTCTAGAGCTTGTGAGTTTGAAGTTGGTAGTATAGATCCATCCATGTCTCTATAATCAGGAGAGTTGCTCAGAAGCCCGTAGAGGCGTGACCGGCAACGTCTCTACTACAATGTTTAATAGTAAATTCATTATAGCACTAAAGGGAGCTTTTCTGGCAATGGAGAAAGATCAATCATTCATAACTGATGATGTAGAAAAACAGGGGTGGACGCTATTAGAGAAATCCATTGCTTATTATCAAAATCGCCCAGTAGGAACATTAGCTATCTGTAGTAAATCCCCAAATGTATTAAATTTTGATTATTGTTTTGTTCGAGATTTTGTACCTTCAGCCTTACTTTTTTTGATCAAAGGTAGATATGATATTGTTCGTTACTTTTTAGAAGAAACTTTAAAATTACAACCGACAGAAAAACAATTTGATGCTTATACCCCTAGTAAAGGATTAATCCCAGCCAGTTTTAAAATTGTCTCAGACAACGGTGAAGAACATTTAGAGGCCGATTTTGGTGAACAGGCGATCGCTAGAGTTACACCAGTAGATTCATGTCTTTGGTGGGTAATTATACTACACGCTTATGTAAAAGCCACAAAAGATATCAATTTCGCCTTGCAACCGCAGTTTCAGCAAGGGATATCATTAATCATGGAATTGTGCTTGGCTACTCGGTTTGATATGTATCCAACCCTGTTAGTTCCTGATGGCGCTTGTATGATTTACCGTCGTCTGGGTATTTATGGTTATCCTATAGAAATTCAAACTCTATTTTATGCTGCTTTACGTGCTGCTCGTAAATTGTTGATTTGTGCAGGTGATGAAGAAATTGTCATAGGGATTGATAACCGCTTACCCTTATTAAGAAATCATATTCGTGAACATTACTGGATAGATATTAATCGTCTGAATAAAATTCATCGCTTCAAAGTGGAAGAATATGGAGAAACAGCAGTTAATCAATTTAATATTTATGCAGATTCCGTTCCCTATTCTGATTTATCAAGTTGGCTACCATTCAACGGTGGTTATTTAGCAGGTAATGTTGGACCATCTCAATTAGATACTCGTTTCTTTTCTTTGGGGAATTTAATGGCAATTATTACTTCCCTAACCACCGAAAAACAATCCCAAGCTATTATGAATTTGATTGAGGAACAATGGGAAGATTTAGTAGGACAAATGCCCATGAAAATCTGTTTTCCAGCCTTAGAAAAGGAAGAATACAGAATTTTTACTGGTGCTGACCCCAAGAATTTACCATGGTCAAATCATAATGGTGGTAATTGGCCAGTATTAATCTGGTTTTTAACTGCGGCGGCTCAAAAAACTGGTAGATCTGATATTGGTAAACGCGCTATTGAACTCGCCCAAGCCCGTCTCAGTGAAGATGAATGGCCAGAATATTATGATGGAACTAGGGGAATATTAATTGGTAAAGGCGCGAGGCGATATCAAACTTGGACAATCAGTGGTTTTTTATTAGCTAAAGAACTAATGCGAAATCCTGAACATTTAGAATTAATTAGTTTTGGAGAATATGACTCAGATAATACTTCTCTAGTTTGTGATTTGTAAGGCCAACTACTAATTACCTAAATTTAATTACAAAACATCCCGCTATTCTGTAATTGTATTTGCCACAATAATACTACGGAAAATTTTCTGCAAACTTTATTTGACTTCTAAACTCATTTCGATGTGGGATAAAATATTCTCTCACCGTCCGCGTTCCTGTTCTCTGCTGTAATTCCATGAATAACCCCCGACAATTAGCTTTTATCGCCTTACGAGATGTGCATCAAGGGGCTTATACTGATGTGGCGATAGATCGTGTGTTACAAAAGGTGAATTTAGCCGATCGCGATCGCCGTTTACTCACAGAATTAGTTTATGGTAGTACCAGAAGACAACGCACCCTTGATACCCTCATTGATCAACTGGCCACCAAAGCATCCCACCAACAACCAAAAGACCTCCGCACCATCCTCCATCTAGGTTTCTACCAACTGCGTTATCAAGAACGGATTCCCCCCTCGGCCGCTGTTAATACCACCGTTGAATTAGCTAAAAATAACGGTTTCTCAGGACTCACAGGTTTTGTTAATGGTTTATTGCGTCAATATATCCGACTGGCTGAAAAATCACTAGAACCTTTAAAATTACCAGAAAAACCAGAGGAACGTTTGGGGATTTTACATAGTTTCCCCGATTGGATTACCCAAGTTTGGTTAGAACAATTGGGAATCACAGAAACAGAAAAACTCTGTCAGTGGATGAATCAAACCCCGACAATTGATTTACGGGTAAATATTCTCCGTAGTTCTGTAGAAGAAGTAGAATCAGCCTTTACCTCGGCTGGGGTCTTAGTCAAACGCATTCCTCAACTACCCCAAGGGTTAAGATTAATTAGTAGCACTGGACCAATTCAACAACTACCCGGTTTTAATCAAGGTTGGTGGACTATCCAAGATAGTAGCGCCCAATTAGTTGGTCATTTACTTGACCCCCAACCAGGTGAAGTGATAATTGATGTTTGTGCAGCACCAGGGGGAAAAACCACCCATATTGCCGAATTAATGGGGGATACAGGCAAAATTTGGGCGTGCGATCGCACTCCTTCCCGACTGCGAAAACTACAAACAAATGCCCAACGTCTACATCTACAATCTATTGATATCTGCACAGGCGACAGTCGCAACCTACCCCAATTTTATCACACTGCCGACCGTCTACTATTAGATGCGCCATGCTCCGGGCTGGGAACTCTACACCGTCATGCTGATGCCCGTTGGCGACAAACACCGGAATCTGTGCAAGAACTTTCCCAATTACAAACAGAACTCATATCACATACAGCTAATTTTGTCAAGAATAATGGTATATTAGTTTATGCAACCTGTACATTACATCCAGCAGAAAACGAACAGGTAATTGCCAAATTTTTAGCAACCCATCCAAATTGGCAACAGGAACAAGGAACAGCAAACAAAGTTTGGCCTCATCAACAGGATATGGATGGTTTTTTCATGGTGCGGTTAAGAAAAACCAATGATTCCGAGTGAATACTGGCTGTGAATGTAGGATTTGGTAGAGAGCCAGAATCTACCGGAGGAGGCACTAATGGTTACTCATGGCAACGTCAAAAATTTAGTGAAAATATTGATTGGGGCTGCTTGGATTGATGGCAGGATTCAGCCAGAAGAACGGCAATATTTGCGAGAAATCGCTCAAGCTAAAGGTTTAGCCACCGACCCGGAAATTAAACCTTGGTTGTATGAATTAGTGCCTGTCAAGCCCCAAGAATGTTACAATTGGGTCAGAGAATACTTAGGCGATCGCCCTACTGTTGAAGACTGTGAAAATTTGATTGAAGCCATTAGTGGCTTAATTTACAGTGATGGTGAAGTAGCGATCGAAGAAGCAAGACTTTTGACAACTTTGCAGGAGTTATCTAAGTCTCATGAGTCCTCTGAGCCAGCGTACACCGCCTTGCTGAAAAAAATTCAAAAACTTTATCGGCGATGGGTTGATGTTCAAAATTAGGGGAAAAAAGCAAAAATAAACGGGGAAAGGGGAAAGGGTAATTTCTCCTCCCCCAAATCTATTCTTTATCTACCTTTGGTACAAAGTCGGGACGATCTTTGCTTTCCCAACCAGCAGGACGTTTTGAGTTGTACCAAGCAATTGAGCCAATGGTGACAGCCGCAATAAAACCAACTACATACACCAAAGTAAAAGCCAGGGGAAAATTATTCCCAGTTGCTACTGGTGCTGCTGTTTCTAGCAATAAGTTCATGACTAAATTCTCCTGTTTTAAGCAACTCTTCTTAATAACTCATCAGATTAGCTTAACACGGACATCCATCGTTATGATGAATCAGGAGGAGGAAAGGGGAGAAATCCTTCAAAATACCATAGGAGTTACGCATTGACAGAAAATACCAAATATGTGTAGTGGGAAAGATACATTTATCGTAGGGGTTTAGCAGTGCTAAACCCTTACCCCACGGTTAGTTGAACGGTAAAAATATAATTAGTCGCAACCCGAAACAAACTATTTTGGTGAAAGCAGATCATGATTAATTTGTACAGTGCGTAAGTCCTATACCATTATAACTGATAATTAGTTATACTCACAACGGTTGAGACATGGACTTTTGTATAATCACGAAAACCCTAGATTTATAATTAAACGGGCGGTTGGAAACCGCGTCTACACAGGCAAAACCCATTCCCATCCTTGATTTTTCCTTAGTCCGCGCAGGCGGACTTTGTTTGTGTAGCCGTGACTTCTAGTCGCCAGGGCTTAAAACCCTACCCGGAGAATCAAACAATTAAGCCGTGTTGGGTATAGTATACATTCTATTAGCAATTATTAATAGCCATTATGTCAGTCAAAGTTGGAGATCAAGCACCTGATTTTACCCTACCCGCTCAAAATGGCTCAACAGTTAGTTTGAGTAGTTTTCGCGGAAACAAAGCGGTTGTCCTGTATTTTTACCCCAAGGACGACACACCTGGATGCACTATTGAATCTTGCGCCTTTCGTGATCAGTATGAAGTGTTTAAAGCTGCTGGGGCTGAGGTTGTTGGTATAAGTGGTGATTCTAGCGACTCTCATCAAAAATTTGCAAGCAAGCACAATCTGCCCTTTATTTTGTTAAGTGATAAAGGTGATACGGTGCGGAAGGTTTATGGTGCAACTACCGCTTTTGGTCTGATCCCCGGTCGTGTGACTTATGTGATTGACCAAGCAGGAGTGGTACAATATGTATTTGATTCAATGTTGAATTTTAAAGGTCACGTTGAAGAAGCACTGAAAACTTTGCAGCAGTTGACAGTTAAATAATACCCCACCCCTAGCCCCCTCACAAGGGTAGGTATTTTACATTGTCGTAAGGGCAAGACTTGGGGGACAAGGTAGACAAGGCGACAAGGGAGGAAAACTGTACAAAGAATGTACGATTGGTCACAAAAACTGAAGCTCAACAGACCATTTCTTGTATAAAATCTTCCTTGTCTACAATACCTCCTTGTCTTCCAAGTCCTGCCTTCACAGATAATATTAAAAACCTACACCTGTCAGCCCCTAGCCCCTCCCCGCAAGCAAGGAGGGGTATTGGATTTGCGATTGCTACCCTAGTTATTTATGGGCATGAGACTTTTCTGGTGTTTCTATATTAGCTTGGGCTGATTTGCCGTTTTTGCCGTTGCTATGACCGTTACCGTTGCGGGGTTGAATGACTCCATAACCACCGTGATTACGTTCGTAAATGACGTTAATTTCGTTGGTTTCTGCGTTGCGGAACATATAAAAATCGTGTCCAACCAGTTGGAG
Organism: Cronbergia sp. UHCC 0137; assembly: GCF_034932285.1. NCBI lineage: Bacteria > Bacillati > Cyanobacteriota > Cyanophyceae > Nostocales > Nostocaceae > Cronbergia > Cronbergia sp. UHCC 0137. Next base: position 45,742 of record NZ_JAYGHC010000033.1, on the reverse strand, counting down.
TTGTTCTAAGGCTTCATCTAGGGTCATTGGGGGCATAGAAAAATACTTGCTACGCACTACTTCGTCTGGTAGTTCGGGAGTGCGATCGCCTATTAAATCTGTGATAATTGTAGGGTTAACTGATGTCTCTGCTGTGACTGAACCATTAGTCTTTTGATCTTGACGGCGTTCTTTGTATTTACGCAGTTGACGAGCTATCTTATCCGCAACTAAGTCAATGCTGGCGTATAAATTCTCGCTATTTTCCTCCGCCCGAATTACGCTACCATTAGCATAAATTGTCACTTCTGCCGCTTGTTTAGGATTAATTCGAGGATTGCGAGCTACGCTTAAATGTACATCCACTTCATTGGTGATGCTCTGAAAGTGACTAACTGCTTTTTCAATTTTCTGATGTACATATTCCCGAATCGCATCGGTGATTTCAATATTTTTGCCGTGGATGACAAGTTTCATGTAAAATCTCCCACTCAATATTTGATTGATGTGAATTTGTTTTCTAAGATTAAGTAAGTGCGGTTAGGTCTATCAATACCGCAAAGATAAATCGTTCACTGTTGTCTATACACTGCTTGTTTATTCCAGGTTCGATCGCTCTGATGATAGAAAATACAAACCTTGGTTAAAAGTTTTTCCCTTACAGATGCAGACAACTTCTTGCGTCATAATTTAGTCAGTGCATTCGTTACCATTTAAACTTATATCTCTAATCTAGCACTTTGTTGTCTGTAAAGTTTATTCCCTTGATGTTCCTTTAAGATCCTTTGCATAGCTTGACATTTGTTGACTTAAATTTCTGTAATTGACAATATGATTGATTTTTTCCATGATTTATAGTCAAGAACTCAATAAATACCGTTGTCTTTTATATCAACCAGGCTTGGTGTCTTACTCAGATGCCCATGAATGGCAGCGATCGCTCCTCTCTCAACGTTTGCAAAACCCCACTCTAGAGGATGTACTGATTTTGCTAGAACATCCACCTGTCTACACTTTAGGACAGGGATCTAACCCAAAATTCATCAAATTTGATCTTGACAAAAATCAGTATGATGTGCATCAAATCGAAAGAGGCGGCGAGGTGACATACCATTGTCCTGGTCAACTGGTGGGGTATCCTATTTTAAATCTGCAACGTCATCATCAAGATTTACATTGGTATTTGCGTCAGCTTGAAGAAGTATTAATTCGCGTTTTGGCTAACTATGGATTATCCGGGGAACGTCTTCCTGGCTTTACTGGTGTTTGGCTAGAAGGGCGCAAAATCGCAGCTATCGGGATTAAAGTCCGACGTTGGATTACTATGCACGGGTTTTCTCTCAATATTTGTCCAGATATGTCAGGTTTTGAGTTAATTGTCCCTTGCGGTATTGCAGATAAGCCTGTAGCTAGTTTAGCTGAATGGATTCCTAGTATTAATTTTGCGGAAGTTAGTTCTTTGGTAACAAAGTCTTTTGCAGAAGTTTTTCACCTGGAACTGGTCGATTGTCAAACAATTTTGGATTTTGGATTTTAGATCAATTGGAGGAAATAGGGAACAGGGAACAGGGAACAGGGAACAGGGGAAAGAGACAATATTTTGTAATAATGTTAGAAATTTTGCCTCATTTCTGATACAGATTGATGTTTCTGGGATTTTTGTCCTAGATTTTGCATATTAGGTACTTGAAGAAGCAGTATTTTTACTGTTTTATTAAAAGTTGGCTCATGGTGTATGATCTAGATCACTTTAAAACTCCCAATGCCAAATTACAATAGCGGTACTATGCAGTATCTTTACTGAATATTTAGTTCCGTCTACCAAAGCAGTGAGTGTGAATTACCCCCCAAATTTACAGGCTAATAACCCACCATTAACTTCTCTGCGAGAACGTGACTGGAAAGCTTTAACAGCACTATTTGAAAGAGATGATAGTGATGAAATTGAATCTGACATTAAAAATAATTTACGCTGGTTAACACCAGAACCCTGTTGGGAAGATAATCCTTTTGAATTTTTGCGTGATTATCTTTAGATTAGAAGCTCAAACCGTTTACCTGTTTGGATTTGCTGATCTTTTTTTGATCTGACGATATTCCCAAGGATTAGTAAATTTACTATCATTCCAAATTCCAACTCGCTCCTGTTGTGCTTTGGTTTCGGCTTGTTGAACTAAGTCTTTACTTGGACACTTGTTTAGATAGGGACGATAAACTTTAGCTAATCCCTCTTGTAATAATATTTGCTGGATAAAAGTTCCGTCTTTGAGCCGAACTTCCGCCACTTTTCTACCATAGCGATCGCTATCTGTAATTGTCAAATTTACGCGATTACCCCCTTGCGTCACCAGTTGTTCTACCCTCTCTTGCGCCTTAACACCCCAATTAAATTGATGGCGATCGCTAACTAATCTACTACTTTTTTCCTTTTTGGTGTGGGGAATTTCGGGTGCATCTACACAAGCAAACCGCACTGTCAATTTCTGACCATCAGAGTCTTTCAACACCAATGTATCACCATCACTCACCCGTTCAACTATATCACCACCAGGAGCAGCAAAGCGATCGCACCCAATCAAATTGAAAAGGAGCATGACCGTACCCAAACAAAATACCACTTTTTGAATTAAATTATTCATCTACTTTCCCAAATCACCTCCGCGTCTCAATTACAACCCGTGATGTACCACTAGGTCTAAAAAGCAATAAAGTTTTACAAAGTAGCTAATTTATCTCCTAATTCAAGTCATTTAAGATAAAAGTTTGATACTATGGTTACTAAGGTAATTAGTGTTTTGCCGATAGCTATCAAAAGTTACGCCATTCAATCATTCTTTAAGTATCAACACAATGAAACCCATTCAGCAAACTCATCGCCATGTCTCTGCTCAAAAGTTTCAGCAATCACTATATCAGTTAAAAGACATTTTGCAAACAACTCCTGCTGAAAATGAAGTAATTCCAGAAGCAAGTTCTAGTAGCCCTATTGACGATACTTCCAGTAATAACCCTGAAATTTCTTACCTAGAGGCTTTAGAAGATGCAGTTGCCGATATTGAACAATATTTGGCAGAAAAAAACAATCAGTAAATTTATGATCCATAAACCCTCTGACGCTGGGCTTCATACAACATTAACGCCGCAGCGATCGCCACATTCAACGATTCTACACCAGGACTGAGGGGAATCTTCACCTGGATGTCGGCCATGGCCATTAAATCCGGTGACAAACCCGCGCCTTCATTGCCCAATAAAATTAAACTAGGTTTACGCCAATCAACTTGCCAATAGGTTAAATTTGCCGTGGGTACAGTTGCGACTACCTGCATACCCGCTTCCTGACTTTGCTGGACTGTAGCTCTTAAATCTTCAGTTACCGCCATCCCTAAGCGAAACCACTGCCCCGCAGAAGCCCGTAAAACCTTGGGATGATCTAAATCCACTCCACCCCCACCCAACCACAAACCAGACGCTCCTGCTGCGGCTCCTGTGCGGATAATCGTCCCTAAATTCCCAGGATCTTGGACAGTTTCTAAGGCCAGCACCACACCAGTAAAGGGTAACTCCGTTGTTTGTTCCCTACGTTTAGCCGTGGCTATTACCCCATCTGGTTGCACAGTGGTCGCCATTGCTGCTAATACTTCTTCACTGACAACTTCTGAGCGATCGCACCGACTACTAGCTTTCTGCCACAATTGCTGATGATCCCTTTGCCATTCGGGAGTACAGCACACCACCTCCAAGGGGTAATCAACAGCACAGGCCTCTTCTAATAAATGCGTCCCCTCCAACAAAAATAATTCTTGCTTATGCCTCTCTTTACTGGCATGGAGTTTGCGAATTTGCTTAACCAGGGAATTTTGTAAACTAATCAGCACAATTTTAGACTTTTAAACTCAGAATTTCAGATACACCATCTAAAATCTGTTTATTGAGATGCGGAACCCGGGACTTGAACCCGGAAGCCTTGCGGCACTAGAACCTGAATCTAGCGCGTCTGCCAATTCCGCCAGTTCCGCTAATACTTGTTTTTTATCAACCAACTTCTGATTATTGCTTAATTTTTAGTAGTTGTCAAGTTAAACTTCACACAAATTTTATTTACAAATTTATAGACGCTAGAAACCTTGTCATCACTCAGTTATAGCCATTATATCACCTGACAAAAAAAATATTCTGATAAATGACACCGCCAATAATGTATAGAAATCAAATCTTTACTGTAGAATCGAAACCAACTTCAAACCTTTATTATTACGTCTTTTTTTTGGAGGTAGGCTTATCAATTCTTCTAGCAGCTTACCAGATGCTAAGTCTCCACTGGAAGCAGACTCCTCAGTCTTACAAATTTTCGGTGGGCATCCTTTGCGGGGTCATGTAAGAATTAGCGGGGCAAAAAATTCAGCATTGGTAATCATGGCTGGGTCTTTGCTTTGTTCTGGAGATTGTCGGATTCGCAATGTGCCTTTTTTGGCAGATGTTGAACGCATGGGACAAGTTTTATCAGCTTTGGGACTGCGTTTAACCAGACAAGACGACATTTTGGATATTAATGCCAGCGAACTTACCACATCTAAAGCTCCCTACGAACTTGTAACTCAATTGCGAGCAAGTTTTTTTGCCATTGGACCGATTCTGGCCAGGCTAGGAATAGCACAGATGCCCCTGCCTGGGGGTTGTGCCATTGGTGCTAGACCGGTTGATTTGCACGTCCGGGGATTACAAGCGATGGGTGCTGAGGTGCAAATTGAGCATGGGATTTGTAATGCCTATGTTCCTGGTGGTCATGGTCGGTTAAAAGGAGCGAGGATTTATCTAGATACACCCAGTGTGGGAGCGACAGAAACTTTGATGATGGCTGCTACCCTAGCTGACGGGGAGAGTATCATTGAAAATGCCGCCAGAGAACCGGAAGTAGTCGATTTGGCTAATTTCTGTAATGCCATGGGAGCGAAGATTTACGGGGCGGGAACAAGTACAATTACTATTGTTGGTGTTTCCAAGTTACATTCTATCGACTATTCAATTATTCCTGATCGGATTGAGACAGGAACATTTTTGGTCGCTGGAGCGATTACTCGTTCTGAATTTAGTTTATCTCCAGTATGTCCTGATCATCTAATTCCAGTGCTGGCGAAGTTGCGAGATATTGGTGTGACAATTATCGAAGAAGCACCAGACTGTTTACGCATTTTACCAGCAGATGTTCTCAGGGCTACAGATATTGACACCTTACCCCATCCTGGTTTTCCCACGGATATGCAAGCGCCTTTTATGGCTTTGCTAACTTTAGCTGAAGGTGACAGCATTATTAATGAATCTGTGTTTGAAAACCGTCTGCGTCATGCTTCTGAGCTTAATCGCTTAGGGGCAGATATTCGGGTTAAAGGTAATACGGCTTTTGTTCGGGGAGTGCCAAAATTATCAGGTGCTCCAGTATTAGGCACGGATTTACGGGCGGCTGCGTCTTTGGTCTTAGCTGGACTAGCAGCAGAAGGAATAACGACAATTCAGGGAATAAATCACCTAGATCGTGGTTATGATCGCCTAGATATGAAGTTGCAGCAACTAGGAGCGAAAATCATTCGGATCAAGGAAACATCAACAGATGTAGAATTACTTGCTAACAATGGTACTCCGTTAAACTCGACTGCATTGTAGATTTGGAGGTAATTAGTTAGTTAATGGCGGTTAAGAGCGATCGTCATTAATTAACTTTTTAGGTAGGGTAGTGGCAAATATGTAGTGATATGGTTACGATATACCAAGAGTTTTAGCACTAAAGATCACTACTTATCGCTCTCCCAAAATTACACTACAGCGATCGCTCTCCCAAAATCTCACTACAGCGATCGCACTCCCTAAATCACATCACAGCGATCGCACTTTTCCAAAATCCCCCACATAGCGATCGCACTTCTCCAAAATCACATCATAGCGATCGCACTCTCCAAAATCGCACAAGCACTGATTTATCAAATCCCTCATGATATTAAAGCTGATTTAAGATATAGGAATCCTACTTGAATCTTGCTCAATATACTGAGGCTCAATCGTTGATGATATACGGTTTAGGGTTTACAGCTTGTTCAAAAATCAAATAGGACTCCTATATAAAACCTATGTATAAAAATCACAATAAACCTCTTTCAATGTTATAAATTTGTTAAAATATCAAGGTAATTGGAAACAAGCTATACCGCTTTAAAGGATAAAATAGTATGGATGCTGCGGAACTTCTAGCACTTTATGAAGCAGGAGAAAGAGATTTTAACGGATTAACCTTAACTTTCTTTAGTTAAACTTAATTCATTTTATAATGATTATCGTTTATGTAGAGATTTAAGTAATTCTTGCCTGAAAGATTTAGACCTCACAGGGTTAAATTTAAGTTTTTCTATTTTATATGGTGCAGATTGTAAAAATACTAATTTTACAAATACCAACTTATATTGTGCTAATTTTCACAGTGCTAATTTAAAAAGAGCAAATTTTACTAATGCTGATTTACGATATGCAATTTTAATAGAAGCTAATTTAGAAGGAGCAGATTTTACTAATGCTGATTTACGATATGCTAATTTACATGGAGTGGACTTAAAAAGAACTAAAAGCACAGAAGGAGCAAAATTTACAACATTTGTGATATATCATGTTCTTGGAATCAATTGGATGATGAGCAATTTGAAAAACTTTGCTACGATATTTTGAGAGAACAACATAAATTAAAATTAACTGATATAGATAAAATTGATAATTCTCGCTCTCGTGACGGTGGTAGAGACATTGTATTTTATAAAGGTGTAGATATTAATAAAAAACGTATTAAATGGATAGCTCAATGTAAATTAAAAAGTGATAAGCGATCTCTTGGTAAATCACAAGTTCCTGATATAAGTGATATGCTAGAAGTACAAAAAGCTAAAGGTTTTTGTATTATGACTAGCGGGATAATTGGCGCGACTTTACACGATACATTAGATGCTTTAGGAGATAGAAAGGGTTGGGAAGTAGAAAAATGGTCATATATAGAACTAGAACGATTTTTAGCAGAACATCCAGAAATTAAAGCCAGACATTTTAAAGATAGATTAATTTGATAAAGACTATCCATAAAATTAGCCTAAGCAGGTAGGGATTGTCTGTATAGCCCCAGATATCTAATCTGAGGACTATATAAAAAACACATTAAAACAATATATCCTAAACTGCCTCATTCCCCAATCTTTGTAACAATTCCTCACGGGATAAATTACCCAAAGAAAGAAGTATACTTTCACCTTCCACAACCAAACTTACAGATCAAGACTTTTTTCAATTTGGACAAGGTATTGAAATAAGGCATTCGTTGATTTAATTTTTTACATAGGTTGATTTTTTAAAGCCGACCTATTTAGCGCAGTAATTCTTCTATTTGATGCTGACTCCACAAGGTTTTGTAAAGTCCTGGTTGTTCTACCAATTCTGAGTGATGACCGACTTGGACAATTTTACCGTGATCCATGACTAAAATGCGATCGCAGATGGCGGCAGCAGATAATTGATGGGTAATGAAAATCACAGTTTTCTTTTGAGTGCCAGTAGAAAGATTATTGAGGATTTGGGTAGCTGTTTGATTATCGACACTGGAAAGGGCATCATCTAAAATTAACACAGGGGCATCAATCAACATGGCTCTAGCTAGGGCTGTACGTTGCCTTTGTCCACCAGAAAGGGTAATACCTCTTTCACCAACGATGGTTTCATAATTTTGGGGAAAATTGTTGATTTCTGATTTAATTTGGGCAAGATTGGCGACTAATTCCACATCTTTTTGTTCGCTCAAGGGGTCGCCGTAACGGATATTATTTTTAATGGTGGTGCTAAACAAAAAACTATCTTGGGGTACGTAAGCGATCGCTCCCCGTAAATCATGCAAGGCTATTTGTGTAATATCGAACCCATCCAAAAATAACTGCCCTGGGGCAACATCTAACAACCGGGGTAAGGCATTAGCTAAGGTAGATTTCCCCGCACCAATAGCCCCCACAATAGCCACCATTTCCCCTGGAGCAATATCAAAGCTAATATTATCTAAAGCCGGTTTAAGGCTGCCTGGATAGCTGTAATTTAGATGTTTGGCTGTGACTCTGCCTTTTACCCCATCTGGTGATAGCTGTAAAACTTCTGCTGAATCTTGAATTTTTGGCTGTACACTCAAAATCGACTCCAATCGGTCTATACTTACCTCTCCTCGTTGGTAAGCAGTGATTGTGAATCCTAACAAAGCTGTGGGGAAAACTAGGCGTTCTACATATATTAATAGTGCCAAAAAATCACCAATTGCTAAAGAACCACCAGAAATCCGCATTGTTCCCAACCAAATAATAACTAGGGAACTGAGATTGGCTAATCCACCAATTAGGGGAAATAGGGTATTGCGACTTTGGGCTAGTTTGAGATTTGCTGTTAATAGCTGGTGATTTTTTTGATTGAAAGCACGACGCTCATTTTCTTCTTGTCCGTAAATTTTAATTAGAGCAATACCGCTAATGTCTTCTTGGATTAACCCACTCATATCCGAGAGTTTTTCTTGGACTGCGGCTTGTTGTTTGCGGAGGCGATCGCTAAATGTATGTACTAAAAAGAACATTAAAGGATAAACTACCAAGGAAGCCAAAGTGAGATCAACGCTAATTGATAACATGATTGGCAGCGTTAAAGTGTAGGCAAACAGAGTATTAGCCAAACTCAACACCGCAAAACCCAATAACCGACGTACATTTTCTACATCACTGGTTGCGCGACTAATTAAATCACCGGGAGTATTATTAGCAAAATAATCTGGTTCTAGTTTCAATAAATGTTCAAAAATTCGCTGTTTTAGGTCAAATTCTACCTTTCGTCCCACCCCAAATATCCACATTCGGGAGGCCATCCGCATTAGCCACATGGCAGAACAGAGCAGAATTATTGTTAATACATATCCCCGTATTTGATCGAAACTAAAATTTGTCGAAAGTTTATCTACCCCAGAGCGAATTAATAAAGGGATATAAACACCAAGGGCATTAACAGATAATAAAGCAATAATACCTAATGTAGTGTCTTGCCAATAGGGGCGGAGGTAAGTACGGAGTTTATCAAATCTTCTAGATTGTGTCATTCAATGCAACAGGTGGCAGGGGGCAGGGGGCAGGGGAGGCAGGGGAGGCAGGGGGCAGGGGGCAGGGGGAAAAGTCTTGTGCTTGCGCTGAGTGTGTCGAAGTGGTGTCTGAGTTTTAGCGTTACCTTATATCCTAACCTTCAAAGGCGAAATTTTGGGTTTAGTATAATTTAGCGGGCAAGAAGCCCGCATGATCAAGAAATCGACATTCACAAAATTGAGATGCGCTGTGTTCAACCTTCTTGTACTTCTGGTGTTGGTGACGTGCGACCACGTAAGAAAATGTAAATCTGGTTGAGATAGCTTTCCCAGACTTGGGTTGTCAGTTGCAGCGTTTCAGCATTGGGGACAAAATCTTCTACCCGCAAACCGCGTGTGGTAATTGCTTGGGGATTTTGCAAAAGATAGGATGGAATTTTTGTACCCATAGCATTGAAAGCCATAATTGACAGATTTATATCTCCCCCAGGTAAGATGCTATTTCCTCCCATATCTGAGATGTTGGAGTTGTTAGTTAGAGAAGCATTAGCTACTAATGTTTGCGGTGGAGGAATTAAGGATGCAATCGGTGATCTGACCAGGAAATAAGCGATCGCTGGTGTACTTGACAAAAGTAAAATTGCCAAAGCCCATCCCAACAAAAATCCTCCCGGCTTGTCTATTCCCCCCCCTTTGATTTTTTGGGCAGCAAACAACAACATTAATACAGATGCACCCAAGGGTTTAAGGGGAAAGGAAATAAATCGCCATAACGAAGCTACAGCAGGTTCGCTAGGGTTTAAGAATGCCAAAGCGAGAACGAAAATAACTAGCCCCAAGATAAATCTACCCACAAAACTAGCTGAGGGGTAAAATTTCTGGAACACAGAAATGGCAACAGCGCCAATTAGCAACCACAGAAGTATCCGACTTAACAATTGAAACATAAGATTAACGCTCTAATTTTTCAGTGCGGCCAGCCTAGAGGTAGGGTGTAGGGAATTAATTTATCGTCAAACTGTAATTGCACCATTACTCGACGCAAAGAAAGTACATCATACCTCACACCCACAAACTACCGTCGTAGTGATTTTAGTGCAATTTTTTGACAATGCGTATATTATTTAGCAGAAATCGTAAGAAGTTCCACATCTTACTTTTGTGTAGGTAATTCACAATTTTCCCTGATGGTCAGGAAATATGGGTGAATTTAGATTAAATTTAGAAGTTGTAATATTTAAAGGAAAAATTATGTCGTCGAGAAAGTCTACCATTTTAGTCACGGGGGGAGCAGGATATATTGGTTCTCATGCGGTACTGGCTCTCAAACAAGCAGGCTATGAGGTAGTCATACTCGATAATCTGGTCTATGGTCATCGAGATTTGGTAGAACAGGTGTTACAAGTAGAATTGATAGAAGGGGATATTAGCGATCGCTCTCTGTTAGACCAATTATTTCAAACCCATGATATCTCCGCAGTTATGCACTTTTCAGCTTATGCCTATGTAGGAGAATCGGTGACAGACCCGGCTAAATACTACCGCAACAACGTAGTAGGTACTCTAACATTATTAGAGGCCATGTTGGCCGCATCTATTAATAAATTTGTCTTTTCCTCTACCTGTGCTACCTACGGTGTACCCCAATTTATCCCCATTCCCGAACATCATCCCCAACATCCCATCAATCCCTACGGTGCTACTAAATTGATGGTAGAGCAGATTCTTGGTGATTTTGATCTGGCTTACGGTTTAAAATCAGTCCGTTTCCGTTATTTTAATGCCGCAGGTGCTGACCCTAGTGGTAACTTAGGTGAAGATCACAATCCAGAAACCCATTTAATCCCCTTAGTATTAATGACGGCTTTAGGGAAACGGGAACACATTTCGATCTTTGGTACAGACTATGAAACCGCAGATGGGACTTGTATTCGCGATTATATTCATGTCAGCGACTTAGCAGATGCCCATGTTTTAGGTTTAGAATATTTACTCAACGAGGGAGAAAGTGAAGTCTTTAATTTAGGCAATGGTAACGGTTTTTCTGTTAGAGAAGTGATTAATGCGGTAGAAGAAGTAACCGGAAAAGTGATATCAATTAAAGAGAGCGATCGCCGTCCTGGAGACCCCCCTATCCTCATCGGTAGTAGTGAGAAAGCCAGAAAAATCTTAGGCTGGCAACCCCAGTATCCAGGTATTAAAGATATTGTTGCCCATGCTTGGCAATGGCATCAGAAAAGACATACCACTTAATCAATTTCTCCCCCATATATTTATGAGGACTAATCTTTGACTTCTAAAATACAAGTAGTCTGTAGTCTTTAGGGTGCGTCAGACAAAATAATTGAGGCTAAAACCAGTAATTTTAAGTTTCTGACGCACCTTATTTCTAAGAGGCTGTTTGAAAAGTCATGATCGATGTATCAAATATTTTTACCCCTCCCTAACCCTCCTGACGGGTGTAGGTTTTTTACGAAAGCATCTGAAATGGGGTTTTTTCGTTGATTGAAAACTCCTCTTTCCCATCTGAGTTCCCACTCAAGAACGAAATTTGGTGTTTTCACACAGTTTAAAATTGTGTTTGAGAGTGTCAACTCACACCTAAATTAAAAACCTACACCTGTCAGGGGAGGGAGGAATAATTTATTACCAATCACCAATCACCAATCACCAATATTACATTTCTCCCCCAACAACTACATCTCGAATGCGTAGACTTGGACCGCCACAACCTACGGGTAAACCGTTTTGTCCACCTTTACCGCAACCACCGGATTCATCCCAATAAAAATCATCACCAATTGCTTCGATATCTGCCAAGGTTTGAAAAACGTTTCCTGATAGAGTTACGTCTCTTACCGATTCGCTAATTTGGCCATTTCTAATCATCCAGGCTTCACCGGCGCTAAAGGTGAACATTTCTCCATTGGTCATGCCACCTAACCAGTTACGAGCATATACTCCTTCTTTAATTCCGGTAATTAGGTCTGCGACTGGTGTTTTGCCTCGTTCAATCCAGGTATTGGTCATGCGGACAATGGGGCTAAAATGATAATTAAGACAACGAGCATTTCCTGTGGGGGCTGCGTTTAATTTACCGGCGGTTTCACGGGAATGCAAACGCCCTTCTAATATTCCATCTTTAATTAATTGGGTGGTAGTGGCTGGTGTACCTTCGTCGTCATAAAAATAACTGCCACGATGACCTTCTGGGGCTGCACCATCAAAAATTTGCAGTTCTGGGGGGCCAAAACGCCGGCCGATGGTCATAACTTCTAATAAATCGGGGTTTTCATAGGCCATATCGGCTTCGGAAAGATGGCCAAAGGCTTCATGAACAAATAGACCCGTTAGTATGGGGTCAATTACTACTGTGTAGGTGTTGCCTTTAACTGGTGGTAAAGATAAGGCTGCCACTGCTCTTTGGGCTGCTCCTTGGACTTGAGCATCTAAATTTGTTAGGTCTTGATAGGCTTTGCGAGAACCAGTGGTTTCTCTGCCAGTTTGTACTGTGTCACCGTTTCTGGCAGTGGCAGCAAAGCGCATTTCCATGTCTACCCATGATTGTTCAATTAGAGTTCCTTCTGAGGTGGCAATGATGACTCTTTGGGCGATGTCACCATAGCGGACTGAGGTAGTGGTAATGCGGGGGTCAACACTTTTGAGTATTTCGGTATAGCGATCGCACAATTCTTGTTTTTGCTTGAGAGGAACTAAACGCGGGTCTGTACCTGTTAAGGGCAACTTACAAATGGCTTGCACTGGGGTAACGTCTGCGAGAATGGTTTCTTCGTCTCCCACAAGTCGGGCGGCAGCGATCGCTTCTTCAATTCGGTCTTCAATTGTTGCCAGTTGGTTAAAGCTGCTCAAGCCCCAGCCACCCTTGTAGCAGGTACGAATATGACCACCAATGGAGATGCCTTCGGTGAGAGTTTCCACTTTTTCGCCACGCAGGAAAATATCCGTTCCTTCGGCTTCTTCTAAACGAATCATTAGATAATCTACGCGGGACGAATAGCGGGCAATTAGATCTGAGAGTAAGTTTTGGATATCAGCAAGTTTATTCGGCATTCTTGTTTGTCACCATGACCACCTAACTTTTATTGTCTAGTTTTTTGGGCAATTTTTCCTAACTGCTTTTTGAATCTGGTTAGTTAAAACTAAAAATTCCAGACCTTAGACCCCACACACCCCAGACCCTACCCTGGAGGGGCTGAGGGGTGCAATGGGTGATGCCCCAGTGAGGATCAGGCGATAGGTGGGTTACGCTGACGGTCAACGTTTAGTAGTGGGTAGGTTTTGTGGTAAAGGACTTGCTGCGCTCTTTTATAGGCGCTAAATCTGTTATTAATCTAATCATCGTTTTCTTATCTACTTTTGGTTTGGAATCGGAAAGGGGTTCGGGTAGATTTGAATTTGTGTGCGGTTGAATGCTTGTATTGTCCTGGAGGCTGGTATTTGCTAATTAAAAATTTGTGATTAACAATGCCAATCCTGTCATTATTCAATTCCAGGACATGATTTTAAAAGGTTATTTTGATTTTGCTTGACGAAAATTAGATGGGTGCTGCAAATAAAGACCGGTGGGGATTTTAATCCTCTAAAAATTTTTTTGATGCTGCTCAATTGGCGGTTGTTCCTACTTTGACGGTAAAGATTGTACCTGTAGGATAATTATTTTCTACAGTCATACTACCGCCATGAGCATCCATCACCATTTTACAAAATGTCAATCCTAATCCTGTTTGTGATGTTCCATGATTTATACTGCCTATTTCATATTTCTCAAAAATAGCCTGTTGGAGATGTTTACTGATTCCTTTTCCGGTATCTATGACCTGGACTATTAGTTGGCGATCGCTAGAATAATCAGCTTGCAATATCACCTGACTATGGTTTGGTGAAAATTTAATTGCATTGGCTATCAGGTTGTCTAAAACTCGGCGAAATAGTGCTGAATCTAAGTTGACGCTACTATTAATTTCAGCCAAATGCCCAATTAGTTGAATATCTCGCTGGGCTGCCAGTAGCTCAAAGTCTGATAATACACAGTTACACAGCTTATTTATATCAACTTCTGTTAGGTTCAATCTCATTTTACCAGATTCAAATTTAGCGATATATAGCAAACTATCAATCATTGATTGAAGTTCTTTAACATCGACTATAATTCGGTCAATTTTTTGTAGTTTAACTTCTGGTGTGAATTTTGGTAGTTTGGCAATTTCTGCACATAGTAAAATGTTGGTTAAGGGATTACGCAAATCATGAACGAGCATATTTACCATATCTTCTCGTAACTGGATTAGTCCTTGCAGGTCGTCATGGTGTTGCTTAATTCGCAACATGGAGCGGACTCTGGCTTGTAATTCGGTTTTATTAACAGGTTTACTGATAAAATCATCGGCCCCAGATGCTATACACATTGCTAAGTCTTCTTTGGCGTTGAGGGCTGTGACAATGATGATGGGTATGTGTTGCCATTGGGGATTGGCTTTGATGGCTTTACAGGTTTCAATTCCATTCATCTCTGGCATCATCACATCCAAAAGTATTAAGTCTGGTTGAATGATGTTCATCCTTTCCAAGGCTTTGATGCCACTGGAAGCATAGTTAAGTTGATATTTGTCATTGAGTAGCAGGGCTTCAATGACATCAAAGTTATCTGGTTCATCATCTACCACTAGAAGTGACACTAATTGTTCCATTTGACAATTTTGGATCTAAATAGGGCTTGCTGATAGCGTAGCGTGCCGTTAGGCATATAAATCTCAAACGAAGATATATCAAGGGTTTGAAGGTTAAAAAGGTGAATCAAGTGCAAGGAATAAGCGTTGAAA